>NZ_JBEUPD010000004.1:12710-203715 GCF_040492135.1 Actinomadura sp. NPDC000600 | reverse complement strand
GTCGGCGCCCGGGGGGCGCCGACCGCCCAAAAAACACGTGCGATTGCTGCATCGCCTCGGCTCGCCTGGCGGCTCACTCGGCGATCAGGTTCTCGCAGGCTCGAACCTGGCTTCGCTCGCAATCGCGACGGTGAGGGTTGTCGGGTGGTTGCTGTGGTGGCTGGGGTTGTTGCGCTCGACGGTGGCTGTCTGCGTGGACGGTGCGGTTCGTGCATTGCCTTGTTCGCCTGGGGGCTCACTCGGCGATCAGGTTCTCGCAAGCTCGAACCCGTTTGGCGCGGGGTCTCAGGTCTCGGTGAAGGAGAGGATGTCGCCGGGTTGGCAGTCCAGCTCGCGGCAGAGGGCGCTGAGGGTGGTGAAGCGGATGGCCTTGGCGCGGCCGTTCTTCAGGATGGAGAGGTTGACGGGCGTCACGCCGACGCGTTCGGCCAGCTCGACGAGGGTGATGCCGCGTTCGGCCAGGACGGCGTCCAGGTGGACGGTGATCTGGTGGGGGTCCTCGGGCGGCATCAGACCAGGCCCTCGGTGTCCTCGCGCAGCCGTGCGCCGTGCCCGAACGCCCCGGCCAGCGCGGCGATGAGGATGGCCAGCAGGACGGTCGAGGCCTGGACCGTGAAGCCGATCTCGATCGCGGGCTCGATCGGGGTGCCGCCGACCAGCGCGTTCATCGTGATCATGTCGAGGGCGGGGGCGGCGGTGCCGAGCAGCAGGACGGCGATGGAGATCGTGAAGAGGCGCCGGATGTTCGCGGGGACGAACACGTCCCCGGAACGGAACGTCGCGGCCATCCGCATCAGGAGCGACAGGATCAGGATGATCAGCACGCCCCGGGCGACCTCGGGGGCGGCGAGCAGCACTCGGTCCGACAAGCCGGGGTCACTGACCGCCAGCTCGGCGTGGTGAGTGCCGCGCAGGGTCGCTCCGCCGGACGCCAGGTGCGGCACCTGCGCGTTGGTGTCGAGGCGGACGTCGCGGGTGTCGATCGGCGGGAAGGGGCCGGTCACGCCGAGGATCGGGAAGAGGACCTGGAACAGCCCGACCAGCAGCAGGCCGAGGCCGATGGCCAGTTCCAGGACGCGGCTGTCGAATCGCGTCCAGAGCGTCTTCGGGGCCATGCGCGTCTCCTTGAGGGGGGCATATCGTTTTTCGATAGTAACGATAAACGATATGTCGCCGTCAAGCCCTCGTCCGTGAACGGACATGGAGGGTCGGGAGAGGCCGATCAGCTCGGTCGGTGGCGGGGCGGGGGAGCGGCCGGGTGGTCAGACGGCCGCGTTGTCGAGGATCAGGCGGAACTGCTCGGCGCGGCCGCCGGTGATCGTGCCCTCGCGGGTGCGGGTGGCGATCTTGTGGCGGAGGCCGGCGACGTCCGCGCGTAGGCGGTCCAGGCTCCGGGCCCGGTGATCGAGGATCCCCTCGATCACGTTGCCGAGGTCTACGCCCACGTCGTCGCGGACCTCTCCCGCGGCCACGCCCTCGTCCACGGCGCGGCGCAGCCTCATCAGGGCGCCGTCGACGCTCATTCCGCGGGGCGGGGCCGTCTCGGGCGGCGTCGTCGGCGGGGGCGGCTCGGCGGGGGGCGGCCACGGCGTCTGCGAGCCGGTCGTCTCCGGCGGGGAGGTCGCGGGCGGGGACGGCGCGGGCGGGGAGGCCGCCTGGAGCGGGAGCAGCCGGTTCGCGGAGCCGTCCCGGCTGGAGACGGTGTCGCCGATGCCGAGGACGAGCACGGTCGCCGCCACGATCGTGGCGGCGACCCCGGCCAGCGCGAGCCAGGGGAAGCGGACACCGGACGGGGCGCGGGGCAGGTCCTCGCGCCGCCACTTCGCGGTCTCCCGCTCGCCCGTCATCGGTTCTCCTGCGTGGATACCCCGGCATTCGGGCCGGTGAGGAAACGGGCTCTTGCGGGGCAGGTCGGGGAAGCCAGGGTGTTTTGCCGTCCACCGGGTTGGCGCGCACCGAGGCTGCTAGAACGTAGGTCATGGCGCGGCAGGTCAGGCGGGCGTTCAAGTACCGCTTCTACCCCACGAGCGAGCAGGCGGCGGAGCTGTCGCGCACGTTCGGGTGCGTGCGGCTGGTGTACAACAAGGCGCTGGAGGAGCGCACTCGAGCCTGGTACGACGAGCAGCGCCGCATCTCCTATGCGCAGTCCTCGGCCTTGCTTACGCAGTGGAAGAAGACAGAGGAACTGGCCTTCCTCACCGAGGTGTCGTGCGTCCCGCTCCAGCAGGCGCTGCGGCACCTTCAGACGGCGTTCGGCAACTTCTTCGCCAAGCGCGCCAGGTATCCGCGGTTCAAGTCGCGCAAGCGGTCGCGTTGCTCGGCCGAGTACACCCGCAGCGCCTTCACCTGGCGCGAGGGGAGGCTGACGCTGGCGAAGATGGCCGAGCCTCTGGCCATCCGCTGGTCGCGTCCGCTGCCCCAGGGTGCGGAGCCGACTACGGCAACCGTTTCCCGCGACAGCGCGGGCCGCTGGTTCGTGTCCCTGCTGTGCCAGGACACCATCTCTGCGGCCCCCGCCACGGAGGCAGTGGTCGGGGTGGACGCCGGGATCACTTCCCTGGTGGTGCTGTCGTCCGGGGAGAAGGTCGACAATCCCCGGCACGAGCGCCGTGACCACGGCCGCCTGGCCAAGGCGCAGCGGAACCTGGCCCGCAAGGCCCCCGGTTCGGCGAACAGGGACAAAGCCCGCCGCAAGGTCGCCCGCGTCCACGCGCGGATCGCCGACCGGCGCCGCGACGTGCTGCACAAGGTGTCGACCCGTCTCGTCCGTGAGAACCAAACGGTCGTGATCGAAGACCTCGCCGTCGGCAACCTGCTCAAGCGCCGCAGCCTCGCGCGCGCCATCTCGGATGCGGCGTGGCGGGAGCTGCGGTCGATGCTGGAGTACAAGTGCGCCTGGTACGGCCGCGAGCTGGTCGTGGTCGACCGCTGGTTCCCCTCCTCCAAGCTGTGCGGAACCTGCGGAACCGTCCGCGCCAAGCTGCCGCTGGACGTCCGCGAATGGACGTGCGAGTGCGGCGCGGTGCATGACCGCGACGTGAACGCGGCGCGCAACATCCTGGCCGCCGGGCTGGCGGTGTCGGCCTGTGGAGACGGTGTAAGACCTCAACGGGACTCCTCCCGGACGGGGCACTCGTCGGCGAAGCAGGAAACCCGGCGGGCGACCGCTGGAATCCTCCGCCTTCAGGCGGGAGAGGAAGTCAAGCCTGCACGGTGGCGAGGACGCGGTTCAGTTCGTCCGCGAGCTCGGGGGACAGGCCGCGCTCCCGCAGCCGGGTGACGATCTTGTCGTGCAGTTCGGCGATGCGGCCGCCCACGTCGACGTCGCGGTCGGCGGTGAGGTCGTTCTCCAGGTTCGTGATGACGTTGTTGAGGTCGATCGCGACGTCGGAGCGGATCTTCCCGGAGGCGTAGCCGCGGCTGACGATGGGACGCAGCCGTCCCAGCGCGTCGGTCACGCGGGGGGCGCCCTCCGGTGGCGGCGTCCGCGGCGTGCGCGCCGTGGGTGCCGGGGCCTCGGCCGAGGGGGCGGTGCTCGTCCGCGCCGGGGGCGCGACGGCGACCGGGGAGCGCGGCGCCGATAGCACGACCGCGGCGGCGGCCGTGACCGGAATGGCCGCCACGAGGGCGAACGCGGCGAGGCGGGCGCCTCCGCGGCGGGCCGGCGGAGGCGGTGGGGGAGGCGGGGGCAGGGCCCTGGTGCGGTCGTCGCTTGGCAAAGCCGTGCGGGAGACGGTGAAGACGGCGTTCGACGGCTCCTCGTCGCGGCCGAGGAGAGCGGCGACCTCGGCGGCGGGCGGGGCGTTTCGGCCCATGCAGCGGGCGGCGAGCGCGGACAGGTCCTCGGGGGCGCCGGGCGCGACGCAGGCGGCGATGACGGCGCCGAGCGCGCGCACGTCGGCGGCCCTCGCGGCGGCGGGGAAGCCGTCCGCGTCCTCCGCGCCCTCGCGCGAGCGGGCGCCGCGGACGACGGCGCCGATGCCGGTGTCGACCACTTTCACGTCGGCCCCGGCATCGCCGTGGACGAGCATGACCTTCTCCGGCCGCAGATCGCCGTGCGTCACGCCCGCGGCGTGCGCGACCTCCAGGGCGCCCGCGATCTGGCCGCAGACGGCGGCCGCCTCGGGCGCGGGGAGCGGCCCGCGCCGCAGCCGCTCGGCGAGGGTCTCGCCGACCAGGAACTCGGTCACGACGAAGGACGCGAGCCGACCGGACGCGTCGCGGGTCTGGTCGCTGTCGTAGACCGTCTCCAGCGCGGCGTGGGACAGCGCGGCGGCGCGGTTCACGCCGCGCCGGAAGGCCCGGTTCGGGCCGGTGCGCGCGGGCGCCAGGACCTTCACCGCGACGGGACGGCCCAGGAGTTCGTCCCAGCCGCGCCAGACCTCCATCGCACCGCCGTCGTCGAGGCGCTCCACGAGGCGGTAGCGCTCCGTCAGCCGCAAGCCCGATTCCACTCGACGTCACCCTCGTCGCACTCCGGTGCCGGGCGTGGTCCCCGGCTCGCCAGGAGGTACGCGCCGCGGGCGCGGCGGGGTTCGACCGGTCCACCTCGACCCGGGGCCGGTGCGCGGCGAAGGCCTTTCCGAACGGCTCCGGGAAATGGAACGGCAATTGGACCGGGAGTCAGGTGTCTCGATATTGAGAATCCCCGGTCCAACTGACAGGATCTGTACCTCATGACCCCCGACTCAGGGCAGGGGTGACCATGACCGAAGGCTCTATTGCCGTGCCTGTCGCGCTGCTGGCATTGGCGGCGGTGCCGGGCCTGCATTTCGATCTGGTGCGCGGCCGCCGGGAACGGGCCCGACCCGGAGACGCGCTGCCGCGGCTGTCCCGCGCGGTGGTCGCCGGGGTGGTGGTCACGACGGTGACGTCGATCCTGCTGGGCGTGCTGGGGCAGTCCGCCGTGCCGAGCCCCCGCCGCCTCCTGGACGAGGGCGGCGGCGCGGTCCCGACCCTTGCCGCGGCCTGGGCGGTGTGCTGTTTCCTCGCGATTTCCCTGACGCTTTCCTCGCTGGCAGCGGCAGTTCTCGCGCGCCTGGAGAATCTTCCCGGGCCGCTGCCCGCCGCGGCCCGTCCGGCCACCGGCCCGCGCGCCGATTACGCCGACCGCGACGTCGAACTCGAAATCACGTTGAACAGCGGAGAGACCTTTCGCGGACTCCTCGGCGAGGAATCGGCGGCGCGCGGGCCCGACCTGTCCTTCATCACCCTGTGCGGCCCCATCTTCCAGCTCGACGGGCACGGCGGCCCGCTGCCGCTGGACGCGCTGCACTGGGACCGGATGGTCGTGCCGACGCGGGCGGTCAACAGCGTCCTGGTGCGCCCGGTGGAGGAGCAGCCGCCCCCGCCGCAGGCGCTGCGCGGCGTCCCGTCCCGGCACTCCGCGCCGCGCCTGCGCCCGGCCGACCAGCTCAAGATCTTCGTCGAGCAGTGCTACGCGTGCCGGCTCGTGCCCGGCGCGCTGGTCAAGCTGCTGGCCCTGGAGCTGGTGGTGATCGCGCTGGCCGGGGCGCTGGCCGGCGCGATCACCTGAGCGTCACACCCGGCTGGGCGACCGCTCGGCCCGCCACGCGGCGAGCTGCTCGCGCAGGCTCTCCTCGTACAGGGCGACGTTCGCGGTCTTGACGTCCTCGTAGCCGCGGATCATGTCGGGCAGCTCGGCGATCCGCACGGCGGCGTCGAGGCGGCCGTCCCCGGCGGCCCCCGCCTCCAGCCCGGCCACCAGCTCGTTCACCACCGCGACGTACCCGGTGACGAGGCGCCGCTCGGCGCGCCGCTGCGCGGTGGCGCCGAACGGGTCGAGCGGAGTGCCGCGCAGCCGCCGCATCGCGCGCAGCGCGCGGAACGCGGGCCGGGCCGTCCGGCGCAGCGCGATCTTCCTGTCCACCCCGACGGCCCGCAGCAGCGGCGGGTGCAGCATGTACGCGACCGTGGAGCCGGGGCCGAACTGCTCCTCGACGCGCCGGGTGAGCTCCGGGTCGAGGTGCAGGCGGGCCACCTCGTACTCGTCCTTGTAGGCCATCAGCTTGTGCAGGTTCCGCGCCACGGCGACCGCGAGCCGCCGCTCGCCCGCGCCCGCCGCCTCCTCGGCCCTGGCGACGCGCAGGACCGCGTCCAGGTACCGCTTGGCGAGCGCCAGGTTCTGGTACGCGGCGAGGTCGGGCACCCGGATCCGCAGGACGCGGGCGAGCTCGCCGTCCACGCCGGACGCGTCGACGAGGTCCATCGCGGCCGACGCGGTCGAGTCCAGCGGGCGCGGCGCGACCTGCGCGGTCCCCGCCGTGGCGGAGGCGTCCTGGCCCTCCGGTTCGAGCACCAGCCGGCGGCCCGCCCGGAACGCCTGGATGTTCGCCTCCACCTGCACGCCGTTCAGCGTGAGGGCCTCCTCGATCGCCTTCGCCGACAGCGGCAGCAGCCCCGCCTGGTAGGCGGCGCCGACCACCACGAAGTTCGCGGTGGTCGTGCTGCCGAACCAGCGCTCGGCGAGCGCCAGGGCGTCGAGCGCGACCAGGCGGTCCGCCCGGGTGCGCTCGGCGATCTGCTTGACCAGGGACGCGCTCGGCGGCAGCGACGCCGAGGTGTCGACGATCATCCGACCGGTCGGCACCTCGCTGGTCGACACGACCGCGGCGGTCCGGTCCGGCGCGCAGCGGCGCAGGTTGGTCTCCGAGGTCCCGGCCAGCGAGTCGAACACGAGGTAGGCGTCGGCGCCGCCCGCGCCGACCATGCCCGGACGGTCCCGGTCGGCCGTCCCGATGCGCAGGTGCGACACGACCGCGCCGGCCTTCTGGCTGAGGCCGGTCTGGTCGAGCGCGCGGGCGTGGCGGCCGTCGATGAGGGCCGCCGTGGCGAGGACCTGGTTGACCGTGACGACGCCGGTGCCGCCGATGCCGACGAGCAGCACGTCCGCCGACTCGGGCCGCTCCGCGGGCTCCTCCAGCTCGCCGATCCGCGGCAGGGTGCGCGCCGCCTTGGGCTTGTCGCCGGGGATGACGGTAACGAACGAGGGGCAGTCGCCGTCGACGCACGAGTAGTCCTTGTTGCAGGACGTCTGGTTGATCTGCGTCTTGCGGCCGAACTCCGTCTCGACCGGCTCCACGCTGAGGCAGTTCGACTTGGTGCCGCAGTCGCCGCACCCCTCGCAGACCGCCTCGTTGATCAGCACGCGGGTCTGCGGGTCGGGGACGAGGCCGCGCTTGCGCTTGCGCCGCGTCTCGGCCGCGCACGCCTGGTCGTACAGCAGCACGGTCACGCCCGGGATCTCGCGCAGCTCCCGCTGGACGGCGTCGAGGTCGTCGCGGTGCCGGACCCGGACGCCGGGCGCCCAGTCGGTGCCGCGCGGGTAGCGGGACGGGTCGTCCGCCACCACCACGATCTTCGCGACGCCCTCGGCGTGCAGCATCCGGGTGATCGCGGCCGGGTCGGAGCCGCCGTCGGCGTCCTGCCCGCCGGTCATCGCCACGGCCGCGTTGTAGAGGAGCTTGAAGGTGATGCTGGTCCCGGCGGCGACGGCCTGCCGGACCGCGAGGCTGCCAGAGTGGAAGAACGTCCCGTCGCCGAGGTTCTGGAACATGTGCTCGGTGTCCGAGAACGGCGCCGCGCCGACCCACATCGCGCCCTCGCCGCCCATCTGCGTGGTGCCGATGCTGCGGTCGGTGAACACGGTCATCACGTGGCAGCCGATGCCGCTCGCCGCGACCGACCCGTCCGGGACGACCGTCGACCGGTTGTGGGGGCAGCCCGAGCAGAAGTACGGGGTGCGCGCCGGGGCGAGCAGGTTGATCTGCGGCTTGCGGGGCTTGAGCACGGCGTCGCGCAGGTCCACGTGCTCCTCGCCGACGCGGTCGGCGAGCAGCCTGGCCAGGGCCTTCACGAGGCGGTCGGCGTCCAGGCCGCCGTCCGTCGGGACCAGGCCGGCGCCGTCCGGGCCGTTCTTGCCGTACACGGCCGGGCGCTCCGCCAGGTCGTACAGGACGTCCCGGATCTGCGTCTCGACGAACGCCCGCTTCTCCTCCACGACGACGATCTCGCGGAGCCCGCGGGCGAACTCGCGGATCCGGTCGGCGTCGAGCGGGTAGATCAGGGCGAGGCGCAGCAGCCGGACGCCCCGGCGGGCCAGGGCCTCGTCGTCCAGTCCCAGCCGGTCGAGGGCCTCGCGCAGCTCCACGTAGGTGCGCCCCGCGGCGACCAGCCCGATCACCGCGTCGCCGGCGGCCCCCTCGATCCGGTCGAGGCCGTTGGCCGCGGCGTAGGCCGTCGCGGCCTCCAGGCGGCCCTGCAGGACCTCCGTTTCGAGGGCGTTCGTGCCCTTCAGGTCGACGCCCGGCTTGCGCGTCGGCTTCCACGGGCGGCCGCGCCACGCGAACTCCGGGTACACCGGGTCGGGCACCGGCTCCACGTCCACGACCTCGTGGGAGTCGGCGACGTCCGTCACGAGCTTGAACCCGGTCCACGCCCCGCTGAACCGGGACATCTCGAACCCGTGCCGTCCGAGGTGCAGCAGGTCGCCCACCGACCCGGGGACGAGCACCGGCATGAACGCCTCGGCGAGCGCGCCCTCCGTCGCCGACGGCAGCGTGGACGACTTCGCGGACGGGTCGTCGCCCACCACCGCGAGCACCCCGCCGCGCTCGGACGTGCCGAGCCAGTTCGCGTGCTTGAACGCGTCCAGCGACCGGTCCACGCCGGGCGCCTTGCCGTACCAGAGCCCGAACACGCCGTCGAACCGCGGCCCCGGCAGGTGCTCGACCAGCTGCGACCCGTACACGGCCGTCGCCGCGAGCTCCTCGTTCACGCCCGGCACGAACCGGATGTCGTGGCCCTCCAGCAGCTTCGCGTCCCGCATGAGCTGCTGGTCGAGGCCGCCGAGCGGGGACCCGCGGTACCCGGACACGAACCCGGCGGTCCGCCAGCCCCGCCGGGTGTCCGCACGGCGCTGCTCGAGCAGCAGCCGGACGAGCGCGTGCACCCCGCCGATCGCGATCCGGCCGCGCTCCAGTTCGAGCCGGTCGCGGAGGGGGGAGGAAGAAACGGTGGTGCTCATGCTTGCATTGAGCCGCCTCTGCTGAGCGGAGTGCAAGATGGTGGGACGATACTTGAGCAGATTGCTCAAGTCAGAACCGAGTTACCCGCCGGAGCTGAGCGTTGTGACCCGTACCACTCTCCTCGACCTGCAGATCCTCCGCCGCCTCGTCGAGCAGCCCCGCATCGGCGTCACGGAACTGGCCGCCAAGCTCGGCATCGCCCGCAACACCGCGCACGCCCGCGTGGAGCGCCTCGAACGCGAGGGCGTCATCGGCCACCGCGGCCGCGAGGTCGACCTCGGCGCCATCGGCTTCGAACTGACGGCCTTCGTCACCCTGGAGGTCGCCCAGGGAAGGCTGCGCGAGGCCGCCGTCGCGCTCTCCGCGATCCCGCGCGTGCTGGAGGTCCTCGGGATCACCGGCCAGGGCGACCTCCTCGTCCGCGCCGTCGCGCCCAACGGCAAGCAGCTCCACGAGGTCATCGACTCGATCCTCGCCTGCCCCGGCGTCCGCCGCAGCACCACCTCGATCGTCCTGACCCACCAGGTCCCCTTCCGCATCGCCCCCCTCCTGGAGGACGAGGAGAAGCGCGCCCGCGCGAAGGCCCGCAAACCGGCCGACTGACGGCACCGGCGGCCCCGGTCCGGGTCAGCGGATCGTGACGCGGACGCCTCCGTACGAGAGGCGCCCGCCGCCGTCCGCATCGACCGCGACGATCAGCGCGGGCCCGGGCTTGAGCGCCTTGTGGAACGGTGTGTCCCACCCGTCCGCGCCACGGATGGATCCCACGGCACCGAGGGTCTCACCGTCCCGCCGCACGACCACGTACGCGGGAGGACTCCCGGTCGCAGCACGCAGGCGCGGGCGCGCGTCCACGGTGGCCCGCGCGGCCGGTTCCAGGATGCGGACGGTTGCGGCGGGCGCGGGATCGACCCGCCCATCGGCGGAGCCGTCCGCCATGGAGTGGACGACGACGGCTCCGGCCGGCCGCAGGCTCCGCTTCTCGACGAGCAGGTAGAGGAACCGGCTGGGCGTGCCGCGCCCCTGCGTGACCTGGCGGACGAGCCTCCACCCCGCGGACCCATGGGAATCCGGGGCGAGCCGAGGGAGCGCGCCGCGCAGATCCTTCACCGAGCCGTACCGCCGCTGCGCCTCAGGCGTCAGCAACCGCCAGGCCGTCCCGGCGTCGCGCCGGGCCATGGCGGCCTGCCACTCGCGCGGCACCCCGCTGATCCCGCTGGTGTCCGGCGGCAGCGCGCACCCGCACCCCCGAGGCCGCGCGGGCTCGGCGAGGACGACCACTGCTGTCGCGACCGCTCCCGCCACTGCAACCGCCCCCGCCAGGATCGCGCCCAGAAGCCATCGCCGACCAAGAACCACCCGCCGAACGCCCGCCACCGCCGCCCCCTCACCTCTCCGAACGCCCGCTCGGACGCTCCCGCCGACGCCGAGGTTCCGCGACCGGGCGGAACTCCTGGCCAGTCGGCAGCGTGCCGTTCAGTCGGCAGTGTCAATGTGGGGGGCGACCCCCCACACCCCCCGCCCGACTGAGCGGCGCCGTTCAGTCGGTGAAGATGCCCGCCGTCGCGTTGACGAACGTCGCGGTGATCGCGGCGGCGCCGTCCGAGGCGAGGAAGGCGGCGGTGTCGGCGATCTGGGCGAGCGTGGGGGAGCGGCGCAGCATCCGCATCTCGGCCAGCCGCGTCAGCAGCCCCTCGAAGGCGGCCTCGTCCAGGTCGGCGCCGTGCAGGGCGAGCTTCTCCCGCGTCATCGTCTCGGGGAGCCCGGCCGTCCAGATCCCGACGACGCGGACGCCGCTCGGGCCGCACTCCTGCGCCAGGTTCCGGACGAGGGCGTCGATCGCGGCGTCCGCCGGGCCGGTGCCGCCCATCATCGGGCTGCCCTTGGCCGAGCCGCTGTTCAGCGCGAGGATCACGCCCGAGCCCTGCTCGGACATGTGCCGCGCGGCGGTCCGGGCGGTGAGGAAGTTCGCGGTGATGCCCGTGGTGACGGGGCGCAGGAAGTCCTCGGCCGGCACGGCGGTCAACGGGGTCCCGTGGACGTCGCCGCGCGAGACGAGGTTGAGCGACACGTCCAGGCTCCCGGCCTCCTCCACGACGCGGCGGGCGTGCTCCTCGACGCCCTTCTCGTCCAGCGCGTCCACCACGGCGGCCTCGGCACGGCCGCCCGCGGCGGCGATGCCGGCCGCGACCGCCTCCAGGCTCGCGCGGGTCCGGCCGGCCAGGTGGACGGTCGCGCCGTGCCGGGCAAACGTCCGGGCCACCGCGCCGCCGATCGCGCCGCCGCCGCCGTAGATGATCGCGTTCTTGTTCTCCAGCATGTCCTTGCTCCGTTCCTGTAGGGCGAACGGATATTGAGACGTACCCCGGCTGAGAAATCATCGCGGGCCGGGCGGGAAGGTCAGGGCGCCAGGGTGAGCGGGAGGCCGAAGGCGGGGAACAGGTGGGGCTCGAAGGAGGTGATCTCGGCGATCAGGCCGTCCTCCACGCGCAGGACGTCCAGGACCTGGGCGCGGTAGACGCTGGTGCCGGGGCGCTGGACGTAACCGGCGACCGCCGGCTGCCCGTTGGCGCGGGTCGGGAGGTGGCGCCAGCGGCCGATGTAGGCGGGGGAGGCCGGGTCGAACGTCTGGCGGAGCATGCCGATGATCGCCTCGCGGCCGCCGAACCAGAGCGGGTTGGGCGGCATGGTGATCCGCACGTCGTCGCGGAGCATGGCCGCCATCGCGGCGGTGTCGCCCTCCACGGCGGCCTTCATGTAGCGCGCGAGCAGGTCCTTCTCCGCCTCGGACGGGTCGGCGCCGCGCGCCCACCGCTCGCGCCGCCGGGGGAGGCGCTCGCGCAGGGCGGGGCGGGCCCGCTGGAGGGCGCTGTTCACCGAGGCCAGGGTCATGTCGAGGGCGGTCGCGGTGTCGGCGGCGGGCCAGCCGAGGAAGTCCCGCATGATCAGCACGGCGCGCTGCCGGGGCGGCAGATGCTGGATCGCGGCGAGGAACGCCAGCTCCATCGTCTCCGACGACTCGGCCGCCGCCTCGGGCTCCGCGTCCGGGAACGGCTGCAACCAGGGGAGGAACGGCGACGCCTCCACCCCGTCGGTGGGCGGGACCGGCGAGGGGCCGTAGCGCCGGGGACGGCGCTCGTCCCGGCGCAGGAAGTCCAGCGCCGTGTTCGTGGCGATCTTGTAGAGCCAGGCGCGGAGGCTGGAGCGCCCCGCGAAGCCGTCGCGGTTCTTCCACGCCTTGAGCAGCGTCTCCTGGACGAGGTCCTCGGAGTCGTCGTAGGAGCCGACCATCCGGTAGCAGTGCACCTGGAGTTCGTGCCGGTACCGCTCGACCAGCCCGGCGAAGGCCCACTCGTCGCCCTCCCGGAGGACGGCCGCCTCCTCCGACTCCGCCGCCTCGTCCGGTTCCGTCGCGCCCGGTTGCGTTACGCCTGATTCCGTCACGGAGGCGTCCGTTACGGATTCCCGCCGTGCGGGGCCCGGCGCCGCGTGGGTTTGCGTCACGCGTTCCGGCGTTACGGTTCCCGCCGCGTCCCGGGCCACCCGGGCGATGCGGCGCAGCCGTCCGACCGAGGACGCCAGCGACTGGACGCCGGTGTAGAACGGCCCGGGCGCTTCGGGGGTGAGGCCGCGCACCTGGCGTTCGATGTCGGAGATCAGCTCGTGGACGGCCTCGCCCCCGGCCCGCCGCGTCCGGTACGCCTTCTGCCGGCACGCGGCCGAGCAGTACAGCGACGCGCGCCCCGGCCTCCCGGCCGCGGGCGGCATGGGCTTGCCGCAGGAACGGCACGCGCGGCCCGGCGCCGTGTCAGTCATCCCGGTCGTCCTGCGCGACGCGGCGCACGACCAGGAGGGCGACGTCGTCCGGCGCCGCCTCGCGGCCGATCAGCGCCGACATCACCGCCGCGCCGACCGCCTCCGGCGGACCTGCGTGGACCGCCTGGCACAGCCGGGCGACGCCGTTGAGGATCGAGTCGTCCCGCCGCTCGATGAGGCCGTCGGTGTAGAAGCAGAGCAGGGCGCCCGGCGGGACGTCGATGGTCTTGGTCCGCCGGGGGATGTCCTCGCCCAGGCCGATCAGGACGTCGAACTTCATGTCCACGGGCTCCGCCGGGCCGTCCGGCGGCGCGAGGACGGGGGGAGGGTGGCCGGCCGACGACAGCCGGATCCGGCCTCCGCCGCGGTCGGCGACCGCGTACAGCACGGTCGCCGTCGCCTCGGGCTCGAAGTACAGCATCTTCCGGTTGAGCTTGCGCAGCACCTCGGCCGGATCGTCGTTGTCGAGCGCGTACGCGCGCAGCGCGCTGCGCATCCGGCCCATGACGACGGCCGCCGGGAGCCCGTTGCCCGCCACGTCCCCGATCACGATGCCGATCTCCCCGGACGGGAGCGTGAACACGTCGTACCAGTCCCCGCCGACGATCGCCTTGCCGGGACGGTAGCGGGCGGCCATCTCGAACCCGGGGACGTCCGGCGGCGCGGCCGGGATCAGGCTGCGCTGCAGCTCCAGCGCGCCGGCGTGTTCGGAGCGGCTGAGCACGGACTGCACCGCCTGCGCGGCGCGGGAGCCCGCGAGCTGGAGGAACTCGGTCTCCTCGGAGGTGAACCGGCGGTGGGCGAGCGTCCCGACGTGCATGACGCCGACCAGCCTTCCGGCGCCGACGAGCGGGACGCCCAGCAGCGACCGCAGGCCCCGCTCGACGAGCAGCGGGTTGAACACGCCGGCGCTCGGGACGTCCGGGATGTAGACCGGCCGGCGCTCGGCGGCGACGCGCCCCGCGAACCCCTCGCCGACCGGGACGTGGGCGGCCTGGGCGACCTCCTCCTCGATGCCCTTCGCGGCGGTCGCCACGAGGAAGCGCTCCTCGCGGTCCAGGAGCAGGACGACGGCGGTGTCCACGCCGAGGACGGCGCGGACGCGGTCGAGGAGGGTGTCGAGCAGTTCGTCCACGTCCATCTGGGCGAACGCCTCGTCGGTGATCGCCTGGATGTTCGCCAGCCTGCGGTTCGCGCCCTCCGTAGCGCCCGCCGTCTTCTCCACCTTCACACCTTATGTACTAACCCGCCGGTCCTGGCAGGAATCGTTCCCGAGGCACCTCCGGACACCGTCGGCGATCTCCAGGTCCTCGCGGGCCGCCACCACGAGCGTCCGGACGGCGGCGCCGTCCGCGGTGACGTCGGTGTCGCCGTCCGCGGCGGCGTTGCGGCCGGGGTCGACGGAGGTCCCGAGGTACGCGAGGTCCTCGGCCAGCCGCGCGCGGACCGCCGGATCGTGCTCGCCGATCCCGCCGGTGAAGACGAGCACGTCGAGCCCGCCGAGGGAGGCGGTCATCGCGGCGGCGCAGGCGCGGAGGCGGTGGTGGTAGACGTCGAGGCCGCCGAGGGCGGCCGGGTCGCCCTCGGCGGCCCGCTCGCGGACCCGCCGCATGTCGCCGGTGCCGGTCAGGCCGCGCAGCCCGGAGCTGCGTTCGAGCGCGTCGCCCACCTCCGCCGCCGGCACCCCGTGCTTGATCAGCCACAGCGGGATGCCGGGGTCGATGCTTCCTGCCCGGGACGCCATGACCAGCCCTTCGAGCGGCGTGAACCCCATCGTGGTGTCGACCGACCGGCCTCCGGCCACCGCGCACAGGGACGCGCCGGCCCCCAGGTGGCACACCACCATCCGCGGCGCGGCCGGGTCCGTGCCGAGCATCTCGGCGGCGCGCCGCACGGCATAGGAGAACGACAGGCCGTGGAAGCCGTAGCGGCGCAGGCCGAACCGTTCGACCCACTCCCGGGGGAGCGCGTAGGCCGCGGCCGCCTCCGGCAGCGTGGCGTGGAACGCGGTGTCGAAGCACGCCACGGCCGGGACGTCCGGCAGCACGCCGGTGATCTCGTCCAGGGCGTGCAGGGAGGCGGGCTGGTGCAGCGGCGCGAGGTCGGCGAGCTCGCGGAGCCGCTCGGCGGCCTTCCCGTCGACGCGCACCGGTTCGGTGAAGTCGGTACCGCCGTGGACGAACCGGACGCCGATGGCGTCCGGCCGGGGCATGTCCGCGACCAGCCCGGCCATCTCGTGGCCGCCGCCGGAGTCCTCGGCGAGGACCGTGTCGTCGGCGTCGAGCAGGCTCACCTTCAGGCTGCTCGACCCGGGGTTGACCGTCAGGACCCGCATCAGTAGGGCCACGTCCAGTCGCTGACCTCGGGCGCGTCCTCGCCGTGCTCGCGCGTGTAGGAACGCAGGAAGAGGCGCTGGTCGGCCATCCGCTGCCGGATGTGGGCGACGCGGGCGCCGAGCTGCGGGACCCGGTCGATGACGTCCATGACGAGGTGGAACCGGTCCAGGTCGTTCAGCATGACCATGTCGAACGGCGTGGTCGTCGTCCCCTCCTCCTTGTAGCCGCGCACGTGCAGGTTGCCGTGGCCCGCGCGCCGGTAGGTGAGGCGGTGGATGAGGTACGGGTAGCCGTGGAAGGCGAAGATGACGGGCTTGTCCCTGGTGAACAGGGTGTCGTACTCGCGGTCCGACAGGCCGTGGGGGTGCTCGCTGTCCGGCTGGAGCCGCATCAGGTCGACGACGTTCACGACCCGGACGCGCAGTTCGGGGAACAGTTGCCGGAGCAGGTCGACGGCCGCGAGCGTCTCCAGCGTCGGGATGTCGCCCGCGCAGGCGAGCACCACGTCGGGGTCCTCGCCGCCGTCGGTGGAGGCCCACTCCCAGATGCCGATGCCGCGGGTGCAGTGCGCGATCGCGGCGTCCATCGGCAGCCAGTTCAGCGCGGGCTGCTTCCCGGCCACGATCACGTTGACGTAGTCGCGGGAGCGCAGGCAGTGGTCCCCGACCGACAGCAGCGTGTTCGCGTCCGGCGGCAGGTACACCCGGACGATCTCGGGCTTCTTGTTCAGCACGACGTCGAGGAAGCCGGGGTCCTGGTGGGTGAAGCCGTTGTGGTCCTGCCGCCACACGTGCGACGACAGCAGGTAGTTCAGCGACGCGATCGGCCGCCGCCACGGCAGGCCGCGGGTGACCTTCAGCCACTTCGCGTGCTGGTTGAACATCGCGTCGACGATGTGCACGAACGCCTCGTAGCTGTTGAAAAGCCCGTGCCGCCCGGTGAGGAGGTAGCCCTCCAGCCAGCCCTGGCACAGGTGCTCGCTCAGCACCTCCATCACCTGGCCGGACGGCGACTGGTGCTCGTCGGTCGGCAGCAGCTCGCCCTCGAAGACGCGGTCGGTGGCCTGGAACACGTCCCCGAGCCGGTTGGACGCCGTCTCGTCCGCGCCCATGATCCGGAAGTTGTCCGGGTTGGCCCGCACGACGTCGCGCAGGAAGGTCCCGAGGCGCCGGGTGGGCTCGGTGGTGACGGTGCCGGGCTTGCCGACCTCCACGGCGTACTCGCGGAAGTCGGGCAGCGTCAGCGGCTTGAGCAGCAGCCCGCCGTTGGCGTGCGGGTTCGCGCTCATCCGCCGCTCGCCCTCGGGCGCGAGGGCCCGCAGCGCGGCGACCGGGCGGCCGTCCTCGTCGAACAGCTCCTCCGGGCGGTAGGAGCGCAGCCACTCCTCCAGCTGCGCGCGGTGCCCGGCGTCCTCGCACACGCCGGCGAGCGGCACCTGGTGGGCCCGCCAGGTGTTCTCGACCGGCAGGCCGTCCACCTCCTTCGGGCCCGTCCAGCCCTTGGGGGACCGCAGGACGATCATGGGCCAGCGGCGCCGCTCGGTCGCCCGCCCCTCGCGGGCGCCGCGCTGGATGTCGGCGATCTCGTCGAGGGCCTGGTCGAGGGCGGCGGCCATCTTGCGGTGCATCGACGCGGGCTCGTCCCCGCTCACCAGGACCGGCCGGTAGCCGTACCCGTCCAGTAGCTGGACGAGCTCCTCCTCAGGGATCCGGGCAAGCACCGTCGGGTTGGCGATCTTGTAGCCGTTGAGGTGCAGGATCGGGAGGACGGCGCCGTCGCGCACCGGGTCGAGGAACTTGGTGGAGTGCCAGCTCGCCGCCAGCGGCCCCGTCTCCGCCTCGCCGTCCCCGACGATGCACGCAACGACGAGGTCGGGGTTGTCGAACGCGGCGCCGAACGCGTGGGCGAGGGAGTAGCCGAGCTCGCCGCCCTCGTGGATGGAGCCGGGCGTCTCCGGCGCGACGTGGCTCGGGATGCCGCCGGGGAAGGAGAACTGCCGGAACAGCCGCCGCATGCCCGCCTCGTCCTGCGACACCTCCGGGTACACCTCGCTGTAGGTGCCTTCGAGCCACGCGTTGGCGACCGCCGCCGGCCCGCCGTGCCCCGGGCCCATGACGTAGATCATGTCGAGGTCGCGCGCCTTGATCACGCGGTTGAGGTGCGCGTAGCAGAAGTTCAGCCCCGGGGTGGTGCCCCAGTGCCCGAGGAGCCGGGGCTTGAGGTCCCGCCGTTCGAGGGGCTCGCGGAGCAGCGGGTTGTCGAGGAGGTAGATCTGCCCGACCGACAGGTAGTTCGCCGCTCGCCAGTACGCGTTGATCTCTCGCAGTTCGTCATCGCTCAGGGTGACCGACTGGGTCATTTGCGCGTCCTCCGGGTGCTCGTGACCGCCCTGAGGACATCCCGTCCCCACGAACGGGGTTCTCAACCGTCATGGAGAGCCCATCAGCCCTTTGCCCGCGGGCCTAGGGCCGAACGTCCCGGAAGGCCGGAACGACAACGAGGCCACGGCGCTCGGCCGTGACCTCGTTCCCCCCACCTGGATGTGAACGTCGCCGGTTACAGGGGCGGCCTGCCGTGCGAGCCGGCGCCCGGCCTCCGCCCCGCCCCCCAGCGAACCGGCGGGACCACTGGGTGCGATGAAGCCTGCCGCCTACCCGTGCGTAGGTGCGCGGTTCCCGGAGCGCGGTCGACAAGCGGCGGGCCGCCTGCGACGAGCGGTCGACAATGAGTGATCGAATGGTGACGGAGCGCCCGATCGCGGCCCCGCCGGCGGGGGCCGCCGGAGGGGCCGGAGGGGCCGGTGCGGTCTGAGATGCTACGCAGATCGGTACAGGTAACCGGCAAGGAGGCGGAATGGGCGGGTTCTTCACCGGACGGACGCTGACCGGCATCGGGCGCGACCTGCGCTCGGGCCGGGAGTCGGCGCGGGGCCTGGTCGCCCGGGCGCTGGAGTCGGTCGACGAGGACCTGAACGCCTTCACGACCCTGGACGCCGAGGGCGCCGAGTCCGCCGCCCGCTGGGCCGACGAGGAGCTGGCGTCCGGCGTCGACCGGGGGCCGCTGCACGGCGTCCCGGTCGCGGTGAAGGACATCATCGACGTCGCCGGGCTGCCCACCGGGATGGGGTCCGGGCACTTCGCCGGGCACGTCGCGGAGACCGACGCGGCCTGCGTGAGGATGCTGCGGGACGCGGGCGCCGTGATCCTCGGCAAGACCGGCACGCAGGAGTTCGCGTTCGGCGGCAGCGGCGACGTGTCGGTGAACGGCGCGGTCCGCAACCCCCGCGACCGGGAGCGGATGTCCGGCGGGTCCAGCAGCGGCAGCGCCGTCGCGGTCGCCTCCGGCACGGTCCCGCTGGCCATCGGCACGGACACGGGCGGGTCGGTGCGCATCCCGTCCGCGTTCTGCGGGATCGCCGGGTTCAAGCCGCCCTACGGCGTCATCCCGGCGGACGGCGTGTTCCCGCTCTCGCGCTCGCTCGACCACGTGGGCGTCCTCGCCGCCACGGCCGACGACTGCCGCATCGCCTACCACGCGCTGACCGGCCCGGCGGTGGCCGTCCCCTCCCGCGTGGACGGGCCGTCCGCGAGCGGCGGCCCGGACGGGGGCGCGCCGTACGGGCGCGTCGCGTGGATCGAGCCGCCGGTGTGCGACCCCGAGGTGGAGCGGCGCGTCCGCGCCCTGTTCCCGGACGCGCCGTCCGAGCGGATCGACTTCGCCGGCCTCCGGCAGGTGTTCCTCGCGATCGAGTACAGCGAGGCCTACGACGTGCACGCCGAGCGCGTCGCCGAGGCGCCCGGCCTGTTCCAGCCGGCGACGCTCGGCCGCCTGGAGGAGGCGGGCCGGATGCCGGGCTGGCGGCTCGTCCGGGCGCTGCGCGAGCGGGACCGGTACGCCGAGGAGATCGCCGGGCTGCTGGACCGCTACGACCTGCTGGCCATGCCGACCATGCCGATCCCCGCGCCGCGGATCGGGGCCGCCGAGGTCGGGCTCGGGCCGCTCACCGCGCTCCTGGTCAGCCTCACCTCGCCGTGGAACGTGCTGGGCCTGCCCGCCCTGACCGTCCCCGCCGGGACCGTCCCGGCGGACGGCGGTGTCGAGCTGCCGGTCGGGGCGCAGCTCGTCACCCGCCGCGGCGGCGAGAGCCTCCTGTTCGCCGCCGCCGAGCACCTCGCCCCCTGACCCGGTCCGCGCCCAGGCCTGTCTCGAAGTGAGGCGGGGCCTTGCCTACAGGTAGAGGCCGAAGAACTCCTCGGGGTGCTCCAGCAGCGGGGGGAGGTCGTCGGCGGTCAGGGTGACCAGCTCCTCCTTCGTGGGGAGCGCGGCCTGGACGCCGGCCTTCTCCTTGCCCCCGGCGCCCTTCTTGGCCGCGGCCCCGTTCTCGGCCGCCGCGTCCTTCCTGAAGGAGACGGCGGCGGAGGCGACGCGGTCGGCCTGGTTCGCGACGGCCACGTCCAGCATGTTGCGCATCAGGCGGCCGTTGCCGAAGGACGGGCCGCGGGGCGCGCGGCGCAGCATCGTGTGCAGGACGTCCTCGGTGCCGGGGGCCAGCTCGAAGCCGTCGGCGGCGGCGAGCTGGCGGAACACGGTGATCAGCTCGTCGTCGGTGTAGTCGGGGAAGTGGATCTGCTTGGGGAACCGGGAGTCCAGGCCGGGGTTGGCGGCGAGGAACTCGGCCATCTCCTGCTCGTAGCCCGCGACGATCACGACGAGGTCGTCGCGGTGGTCCTCCATCAGCTTGACCAGCTCGGCGATCGCCTCGTGCCCGTAGTCGCCCTTCAGCGGCGACTGCGTCAGCGTGTAGGCCTCGTCGATGAACAGGACGCCGCCGACCGCGCGCTCCACGAGCCGGCGCGTCCGGGGCGCGGTCTGCCCGATGTACTCGCCGACGAGGTGGGCGCGGGACGCCTCCACCAGGTGCCCGGACGACAGGACGCCGAGCCGCTTGTAGATGCGGCCGAGCAGCCGGGCCACCATCGTCTTGCCGGTGCCCGGGTTGCCGGTGAACACCATGTGCCGGGTCGGCGGCGTGATCCGCAGGCCGGACTCGCTGCGCAGCCGCGCCGCGTGGGTGCCCGCGACGAGCAGCGCGATCTCGTGCTTGACGGTCTCCAGGCCGGTGAGCTCGCGCAGCTCGGCCAGCGGGTTCCCGGCGGCCTGCGCGGTGTCGAGCGCGGCCGGGATGTCCTGCTTGCGGATGACCGGCTCGCCGCCCGGCGCGCCCGGGTCGAGCTTGGCCCGCGCCGCGGCGACGACCTGCTCGGCGAGGTGCGGCGCCAGGCGGGCGTTGCGGAGCGTCTGCATCGGCGAGGTCGCGGCCAGCAGCGCGCCCGCCGCCTCGACGGCCGGGCGGGTGGCGCGGGCGCCGCGGGCGTCCAGCGCGCGGCGGAACAGCTCGGCGTGGCCCGCCGCCGTGAACGGCCGGGTGCGCGCGATCCGGAACCGCTGCGGCAGGACGGGGTTGATCTCGCGGATCCGCTCCTCGCCGCCGGCGTCGCACAGCGCCACCACGTTCAGGTCGGGGTGGACGGCGAGGAGCCGGTGCAGCTCGGCGGCGAGGGCCTCGCCGTTGCCGGGGTCGGCGACGATGCCGTCCAGGCCCTCGATGATGAGCAGCCGGTCGCCGGCGCAGTCGCGGGCGTCGGCGTGCAGCTTGGCGACGGCGTCCGACAGGCGCTGCCCGGCGAACAGGTTGTCGGTGACCCAGTGCGGGTCGCGGCCGAACGCGAGCGCCCTGCCGAGCTCCTCGGCGGCGTCGCGCTTGCCGGTGCCGTCCGGGCCGCTGATCAGCAGCCGGACGGGCGCGCTGCCGCGGGTCAGCTCGTCCAGCGCCGCGGTCACCTCCGGCTGCTCGACCAGCGTCGTGGCGATCTCCGAGCGCGCGGCGGCGGCCCCCGCGCCCGCGCCGCCCGCCGCGGGGACGCTCTTCAGCGTCTCGGTGAGCGGGTTCACGACGCGGCGGCGCGGCGCGTACAGGCGGCGCAGGTCGGTCTGGAACTGGCCGACCGGGATCCACTCCGCCTTCGGGAACCACGGGTCGCCCGGCAGGCCCTGCACGATCGCGACGAACCGCATCGCCATGTCGAGCCAGCCGCGGCACGCGTCGGCGGCGCCCGCGACGAGCGCCCGGACGAGCCACGCCCGCGTCCGCTCCTGCCACGCGCCCGGCTTGAACCCGCGGCGCTCCGCGGTGAACCGCTGGAGCAGCTCGCCGTAGCGGTCCTCGCCGAGCGCGACCGCGAGCTCGGCGGGGACGTGGTCCATGCTGCCCTGCAGGAGCAGCTGGACCAGGTGGACCTCGATGCCCTCCTCGCGCGGAGCCGCCTCGACCAGGTGCTCGTAGGACGCGGTCAGCCCCGCGCAGACCCACTCCAGGTAGCCGACCGGGCCGAGCAGCTCGGGCACCGCCGCGACGATGTCGTCCCCGGCGTGCGCGTGCCAGTGCTCGCGCAGCTCCATCTTGGGCAGGTTCACGTCGCAGACCGGCGGGTCGTCGTAGAGGCGCAGCAGCGCCTTGCGCCGCTCCTCCAGCGGCTCGATGCCCTCCAGCACCGACAGGCAGTCGCGGGCCAGCTCGATCGCCAGGGCCCGGTCGGGCGCCTCGATGAGCCAGTCGACCGGCGGGCGCCACCGGCCGCCGGGCGCGTCCCAGCGGGTCATGCGGTCGCTGAGCGGGCCCGGGTTCACGAGGTGGCGGTGCAGCAGCCGCTCGGGGAGCTGCGACCACGACCCCGCCTTGATCGCGCCGCCGCCCGGCAGGAACGCCAGCATGCCGAAGATCTCCGCGGTGACGAGCGACGCCGGCAGCGTCAGCAGCTTGTGCTCGTCGGTGGTCAGCTCCACGGCCCGCGGGTCGGCCGCCAGCCCGTCGATCCGGGCCGAGATCTCCTCGAACAGCCCGTCCGGGACGCGCCACGGGCCGTGCGAGTAGACGTCGAGCACCGGCTCGTCGGTGAGCAGTAGCTCCAGATGCTCCGGCAGCCGCAACGAACACTCCCCAATACCGTCCAAAACAGGGGTACAGCTTATGTTTCCAGAGCGGGTGCCGTGGCGTCCGTGTCCCACCGCACACTCAAGGGTCCCACCGCGCGCTCAAGGCCGGCGGAGCGACTCCACGGCGATCCGGGCGGCGGTTCCGATGACCGCGTCGGCCTCCGGGAGGACGGCGACGGGCAGCGTCGACCTGGTGAACACCGCCACCGCGTAGCGCGCCCCGTCGGGGTACTCGACCGCGCCCACCTCGTTGCGGAGGGTCGGCAGCGTGCCGGTCTTGCCGCTGACGACGACGTCGTCGTAGGGGAACCCCGACGACAGGCGGTGCGGCCAGACCTGGAGGCCGAGCAGGCGCCGCATCGCCGCCGACCCGGCGGGCGGGGCCGCCTCGTCCCGCCAGATCATCGACAGCAGCCGGGTCATGTCGCGGGGCGTGCTGCGGCTCGTGCGGAGCGGGTCGAGGGCGCGCAGCCGGCCCTGGAGTCCCGGCTCGTCCAGCCTCGCCCACACCTCGGCGACGCTGTCCGCCCCGGCGTCGGCGAGCAGCGTCTCGTGCAGCTCGCGGCCGTTGCCCAGGATGGCGGTCCGGCGGAGCCCGAGGTCGGCGGCCGTCGCGTTGACGGCGTCCAGGCCGACCCGCTCCATCACGGCGTCGGCGGCGGCGTTGTCGCTGACGGTGATCATCAGGCAGGTGAGGTCGCGCAGCGACATGCGGACCTCGTCCAGCAGCGCCGACACCCCGGTCGGCCCGGCCGTGCGGTCGTCGGGGCGCAGCACCACCTGCTCGGTCGGGTCGAGGACGCCGTCGGCGGCCTGCCGGTGGAACGCGACGAGCAGCGGCACCTTGAACACCGACGCGAGCACCACCGGCTCGTCGGCGCCGACCGCGACCTCCCGGCCGGTGTCCATGTCGACGACGTGCAGGAAGCCGGTCACCCCGGCGGACCGGAACGCCGTCTCGATCCGCTCGGCCGCCTCCGCGCTCCTGACGGGGGCCCCGCTCATGCCAGGAACCCCGAGGAGGGGCGCGGGACGACCCGGCGGGCGGGCGGCCGGTCGAGGGGCGCCATGCCGGCCTCGTCGCGCAGGACCGCGGTCGCGACGGCGGTGAAGTCGGCGATGGCGCGGGCGTGCTCGGGGTCGCGGGCCCGCCGCCAGGCGCACGACGTCCGCCAGGCGAGCGGCTCGCCCGCCAGCGGCCGCCACGCCGCCCCGGCGGTGTCGTCGGTGCGCGGGACGAGCGCCACGGCCGTCCCCGCGAGGACGAGCCCCAGCGCGAACCCCGGATGCCGGGCCTCGTGCACGGCGGCGGGCGCGTACCCGTGCCGCCGGCAGCCCGCGAGCAGCTCGTCGTGCGCGCCCGGCGCCTCCTCGCGCGGCGGGACGACGACCTCGCGGGTGCCGAGGTCGGCCAGGTGCACCTCGGGGGGCGCGCCCGGCTCGGCGGCGCCGTCGCCGGCGGGCAGCAGCACGCCGAGCGGCTGCGCCAGCATCGGGCCGAGCTCCAGCCCGCGGGTGTCGCACGGGTGCCGCACCACCCCGGCGTCCAGCGCGCCCTCGGCGAGCGCGCGGATCTGGTCGTCGGTGCCCGTCTCGCGCAGGTCGAGCCGCAGGTCCGGGCGGCGTTCCCGGAACGCGGCGATCAGCGCGGCGACGACCCGGCCGCCGAGGTCGCTCGGCAGGGCCGCGCGCACCGTCCCGACCTCCCCCAGCCGGGCCCGCTCGGCGACGGAGTAGATGCGGTCCACGCGGGTGAGGATGTCACGTGCCTCCTCCAGCAGCAGGCCGCCCGGCGGGGTGAGCCGCACCCGCCGGCTGGACCGGTCGAACAACCGCACGCCGAGCTCCTTCTCCAGCCGCTGGATACGCTGGCTCAGCGGCGGCTGCGCCATGCCGAGGCGCTCGGCCGCGCGGCCGAAGTGCAGTTCTTCGGCGACGACGACGAAGCACCGCAGATGCCCGACCAGGTTCACGAGCAGCGATGATACCAATTCGGATATTCATCCGGAGCGATATCAATCTTGGACTTTTCGGGCAGAGCCTGGTCTCCTTGTGCCCCCACCGGTCCGCCCGCCCGTCAGCGGGCCCCGGCCGGTGGACCGATCAGGGGGAAGGAGTTGGACGATGCGCCGATCCCGTGTGCTCGCCGTCGCCGCGGTCGCGGTGGCGGTCGTGATCGTGGGGGCGGGGGCGGTGTGGTTCCTGCGCGACGGTGACGACCCGAGGGACGCCGCCGAGCGCTATCTCGCGGCGTGGAGCGGCGGCGACTTCGCCGCCATGAAGGCGCTGACCGACCGGCCGCCCGCCGACTTCGAGGCGCGCTTCAAGCGGATGCGGGACGACCTCGGCGCCGTCGGGCAGCGCTACACGGTCGCCTCCGTGGGGCGTCCCAAGGACGACGCGGTCGGCGGGTCCTACGGCGCCGAGGTGACGCTGGCCGGGGACCGGAAGTGGAAGTACACCGGGTCGCTGCCGATGGTGAAGACGGACGGCGAGTGGCGCGTGCGCTGGTCGCCGCAGGTCGTGTACCCGGAGCTCAAGGAGGGGCAGCGGCTGCGCGCGTCCCGCGCCTGGCCGGACCGCGCCGCCGTCCTCGCGGCGGACGGCAGCGACCTCGCCTCCTCGCCGTCCGGGTCCGCCCGGCAGCTCGCCGGGCAGGTCGGCCCCGTGTCCGCCGAGGCCGCGGGCAAGCTCGGCGCTCCCTACCGCAAGGGCGACCCGGCCGGTGTGGACGGCCTGCAGAAGCAGTACGAGCACCGCCTCTCCGGCAAGCCCGCGCTCGCCGTGCAGATCGTGGACGGCAAGGACGTCCCGGTGAAGACGCTGGAGCGGTTCGGCGGCGCCGAGGGCGAGCCGGTGAAGACGACCATCGACCCGAAGACGCAGGCCGCCGCAGGGCAGGCGGTGTCGAGCGCGAGCAAGCCGGCGTCGATGGTGGCGCTGCGCCCCTCCACCGGCGAGATCCTCGCCGTGGCGAACCAGCCCGGCGGCTACAACCGCGCGCTGATGGGCCGGTACCCGCCGGGCTCGACGTTCAAGGTCGTCACGGCCGCCGCGCTCGTCGCGGGCGGCATGTCCCCGGCGACGAAGGTGGGGTGCCCGGCGACCACCACGGTCGGCGGCAGGTCGTTCCACAACTACAAGCACGAGGACTTCGGGTCGGTCCCGCTCCGGGAGGCGTTCGCGCACTCCTGCAACACCACGTTCGCGCGCCTCGCCGTGGACAAGCTGGGCGAGAAGCGGCTCGCCCAGGTCGCGGCCCAGTTCGGGTTCAACGCCCCGGTCATCGCGGGACTCCCCGCCGTGCGCGCCGCGTTCCCGGACACCAAGGACGACACCGCGTTCGCCGCCGCGTCCTTCGGGCAGGGCCAGGTGCTGACCAGCCCGCTCAACATGGCGAGCGTCGCCGCCGCCGCGGCCGACGGCACCTGGCGCTCGCCCCGCCTGGTCGGCGCCTCCCTGGCCGCGCAGGCGGCCGACGCCGGGGGCCGCAAGCCCGAGCCGCCGAAGCGGCTGGAGCCCGCCGTGGAGAAGGCCCTGCACGCCCTCATGCCGGCCGTCGTCAGCGAGGGCACCGCGTCCGGCGTCGGCTTCCCGGCCGGTACCGCCGGCAAGACCGGCACCGCGGAGTTCGGCGAGGGCGACAACCCGCCGACCCACGCCTGGTTCATCGGCTACCGCGGGGACGTCGCCTTCGCCGTGATCGTCGAGGGCGGCGGCACCGGCGCCGAGGCCGCCGCTCCGATCGCCGCGAAGTTCCTCCGGGCGCTCTAGCCCGCGGCTGTCCGCGACGCGCGTCGCCCCTGGCACCGGACGCCTGGACGTCCGGTACCAGGGGCGATCGCCTTCGGAGCGCTTCCGGGGAGCGCTCAGCGGAGCGCGTTGGCGAGGACGCGCGCCGTCTGGGCGACGGCCTGGTCGTCGGCCGCCGCGTCGGGCGCGAACCGGTTCGTGGTGATCACGATGACCAGCGGGGCGCCGGACGGCGGCCAGGCGATCGCGATGTCGTTGGCGGTGCCGTAGGTGCCGCCGGTGCCGGTCTTGTCGCCGACCGTCCAGTTGTTCGGGAGCCCCGCGCGGATGCGCTTGTCCCCGGTGACGGTCGCCTTCATCCAGTCGACGAGCCGCTCGCGGTCGGCCGGCACGAGCGCGCCGCCGGTGGTGAGCGCCCGCAGGTTCCCCGCCCACGGGCGCGGCGCGGTGGTGTCGCGCACCTCGCCCGGCTTCCAGATGTTGAGGTCGGTCTCCCAGCGGTCGCTGCGGCTGACCGTGTCGCCGAGCGAGCGGAAGAACGCGGTGAGGCCCGCGGGCCCGCCGATCTGCTTGAGCACCAGGTTCCCGGCGGTGTTGTCGCTCTGGGTGATGGCGGCGTGGCACAGGTCGGCGACGGTCATGCCGGTGTCCACGTGCTTCTCGGTGACGGGGGAGTACTCGACCAGGTCGTCCTTCGTGTAGTGGATCACCCGGTCGAGCAGGCCGGGGTCGGACTGCCGGGCCTTGCGCAGCACCGCGCCGCACGCCATCGCCTTGAACGTCGAGGCGAACGGGAAGCGCTCGTCCGGCCGGTGGGCCACGGCGCGCCCGGTGCCGGTGTCGATCGCGAAGGCGCCGATGCGCGCGTGGTGCGTCGCCTCGAGGCGGCCGATCTGCCGGGTGACCCTCGCCTGCGCGGGATCGACGGCGATCGTGGACGTGGCGCTGCGCGGCGCCGCGGTCCGCACGTCCGGCTCCGTGCCGGAACCGCAGCCGGCGAGGCCGGCGATCGTCGTCAGGGCGAGAGCGGCGGCGCCGAGCCGCCGGTGTCGGGTGCTGTGGGTCGTCATGCGGGAGAGCAGACCAGAGCCGCGAACGACATGTCCAATATTGATATGGCGCGGGATCCGATATGCGAACGCATATGACGTGCCGTGACCTGGCCGGACCCGGCGGTCAGAGCCAGTCGCGGACCTTGAAGATCACATAGAGGGCGAGGCTGCAGACGACGACGATGACCGTGCTGGCGACGAACCCGGAGTAGTGGCCGAACCCGGGATAGGGGACGTTCTGTCCGTAGAACCCGGTGACGGCGGTCGGCACCGCGATGATCGCCGCCCAGCTGGTGACCTTCTTCATCACCTCGTTCATCCGGTTGCCCTGCAGCGCCAGCCGCGTCTCCAGCAGGTCGGCGACGAGGTCGCGCAGGGCGTCCGTCCACTCCCCGACGCGCAGCGTGTGGTCGTAGACGTCCTGGAAGTAGGGGACGAGCGGCGCGGGGACGATCCGCGGGTCGCGGCGGAGCAGCGTGTTCAGCACCTCCCGCATCGGCAGCGCGATCCGCCGCAGCGCGGCCAGGTTCTTGCGCAGCCGGTAGCTGCGCCGCTGGATCTCCTTGACCGGGAACGCGTCGTCGAAGACCAGGTCCTCGACCGCGTCGGCCTCGTCGTCCAGCGCCTGGACGGCCGCCAGTTGCAGGTCGACCACCAGGTCCAGGAGCCCGTAGAGCAGGAAGGCCGCGTTCGGCTCGCCGAGCCCGGCGTCCGGGCTCTGGTCCCAGCGCCGGATGAGCGCGTCCACGTCGAAGCCGCAGTCCTGCCGGACCGTGACGAAGGCGCGCTCGCTGATGAACGCCGACACCTCGTGCATCGCCAGCTCGCCGTCGGTCACCACCGGAACGTAGACGTTGAGGAACGCGTACCCCCGGTAGCGGTCGAGCTTCGCCCGCTCGTGCCGGGACACCGCGTCCTCGACGGCCACGGGATCGAGGCCGAGTTCGTCGCTGACCACGTGCAGGTCCTCGCGCCCCGGCGCGCACAGGTCGAGCCACACGACGACGTCCGGGCGCTCCAGGTAGTCGCTGAGCTCCGCGACGGGGAACCCCTCCGCCTCGATGCGGCCGTCGCGCCAGGCCCGCGTGCGCGGCGGCGCCGAGCCGATCCGGTCGTCCGGATGCGCGGCGATGTCGATCTCAGACGGGTGGGATTCCATGGGCGGCGTTATACCCCTCTTTTCGAAAACATGATGGTCCGGTGGGCTTGCGGGCCCCGGACCGGTCAGCGGGGGCGCGGCGGCGCCGTCGACCCGCGGAGGACGAGTTCGCCGGGCAGGACGAGGGGAGCCGGAGCGCGGCCGTCGAGGAGGGCGAGCAGCGCCGCCATTCCCTGGGCGCCCAGTTCCTCGGCGGGCAGCCGGACGGTGGTCAGCTCGGGCTCCAGCGCCGTCGCCAGCAGCACGTCGTCGAACCCGGTGACCGACACGTCGGTCGGGACGTCCAGCCCCAGCGCGCGCGCCGCCTTGTACGCGCCCGCCGCGATCAGGTCGTCGTCGCAGACGAGCGCGGTCGGCGGGTCGGGGGCGGTGAGCAGCCGGGTGGCGGCGCCCTTGGCCGAGGCGACGTCGATCGCGCAGGCGGACCGGGTCAGCACACCGCCCGGCAGGCCGGCGACGGCGCCGGCGAGGGCGTCCGCGCGGGCGTGGAACGTCCACTGGTCCACGGCGGCGGCGACATGCCCGATCCGGCGGTGGCCGAGGGCCGCGAGGTGCGCCGCGATCTCCCGCATCCCGTCGGCCACGCCGAAGTCGACGGTGGGGACGGGGGCGCCGGGCCGCCCCGCCGGGCCGCTGTCCAGCATCACCGCGGGCGTCCCGCGGAACCGGCCGAGCGCCTCCACGGCCATCGAACTGGCGAGGATGCCGTCGATCGCCTCGTCCGGCGCCGCGAACGGGCTGTCGGCGGGGCCCGCGGCGTCGTCCGGCCAGGTCGAGACCACGACGCCGAAGCCGTGCCGGGCGGCGACCCGCGCCGCGCCGGTGTAGACGGGGCCGAAGAACGGCGCGGTCAGGGTCGGCACCATCAGCAGGACGGTCCGGGTCGTGCCGAGCCGCAGGTTCCGGGCCGCCTGGTTGGGCCGGTAGCCGAGCCGCTCCGCGGCGCTCCGCACGCTGCGCGCGGTCGCGGGGGAGACGCGCCCGCTCCACTTGCCGCCCAGCACGAGCGAGACCGTGGACTGCGAGACCCCGGCCTCCTGAGCCACGTCCTTGCTGGTGGGACGGCTGATCGCCGGCACCTGCGCCTCCCTGGCGGATCGGTCGGACGAAATCAGACTAGAACGGGACGACCCGGAGGTGGTACGTATGACGGGAGTAATACGTATGACTCGGCAAGCAGGACGGGATCTCGGGGGCCATCGATGCGCGGCTATGTCGTCTTCCTGCGGAGGCCGTACGCGGGACGCCTGCTCGGCGGCACCCTCCTCGGACGGCTCCCCAACGGGATGGGCATCCTCGCCGTCGTCCTGCACGTCCGCGCGGACGACGGCGGCTACCCGCTCGCCGGGACCCTCGCCGCGATCCTCGGCCTCGCCACCGCCGCCGGGCAGCCCGTCCTCGGCCGCGCCATGGACCGGTTCGGCCAGCCGCGCGTCCTGCTGCCCGCCGCCTGCGCCTCCGCGGCCGGTTTCGCCCTGCTCGCCGCGGTCGGCGCGGACCCGCTCCCGGTGGCCGTCGCCGCCGTCTTCGCCGCCGGGTTCGCCACCCCGCCCCTCGAAGCCGGGCTCCGCGCGCTGTGGCCCGACGTCCTGGACGGCCCCGAGCAGGTCGACGCCGCCTACGCGCTCGACGCCGCCGCCCAGGAGCTGCTGTTCACCGCCGGGCCGCTGCTCGTCGTCGCCGCGGCCGTCGTGAACACCGAGACCGCGCTGCTGCTCACCGGCGCGCTCGGCATCGCCGGAACGCTCGTCGTCGCATTGTCGGGGCCGTCGCGCAGGTGGCGGGGCGCGCCGCGCGCCTCCGACTGGGCCGGGCCGCTGCGGTCCCCGGGCCTGCGGGTCCTGCTGCTGTCGCTCGGCTGCGCCGGGATCGCGCTCGGCGTCTACTCCGTCGCCGTCGTCGCCTACGCCGAGGAGCAGGGCAGCGACCTGGCCTCCGGGCTGCTGCTGGCGTGCATGGCGGGCGGCGCCCTCGCCGGCGGGATCGCCTACGGCGCCCGCTCGTGGGCGGGCGCGGCGCACCGGCGGCTGCCCTGGCTGCTGGCCGCGCTCGCCGCCGGATACCTCCCGCTCGTCCTCGCGCCGGGCCTGCCCCTCATGTCGGTGATCGCGTTCGCCTCCGGCGTCTTCCTCGCGCCCGTGCTGGCGTGCAGCTTCACGCTCGTCGACCGGCTCGCCCCGGCCGGGACCGTCACCGAGGCGTTCGCATGGATCGTCGCGGCGATCGGCGCGGGCAGCTCCGTCGGCTCGTTCGTCTCGGGCGTCGGGCAGGACGCCGCGGGCGTCCCCGGAGCGTTCGCGGGCGCCGGCGCCGGGGGCGTCCTGGCCCTGGCCGTGTGCCTGCTCGGCGCGCGGACGCTGCGCCCCGCCGCGCGCCCCGCCGTCCCCGTGGACGCCGCAGCCGGGCTCTAGCGGTCCCGGCCGGGCGTCAGACCCAGGACTGGAACCAGATCCGCTCGTGCCAGTCCTCGTAGGGGATCGTCTGCGCGGACAGGATCGGATGGAAGTACGCGAAGTTGGCCAGCACCACCAGCAGGAACGCCCCCGCCGCGGCGGCGCCGATCAGCCGCCTGACCCCGGCGGTCTGGACGGGCGCCGGCGGCGCGTGCGCCCCGTGCTCGCCGTACGGATGCTCGCCGTACCCGTGGTCGTCGTACGGCTGCTCGTCATAGGGCGCGTGCGCGCCGTACCCGCCTTGCTCGCCGTACGGCGCGAGGGCCGGATCCTGGTCGGCGGGGGAGTCCCAGGGCAGGCCGGGAGGCCCTTCGGACATGGCCCCTTGGGGATCGGCGGCTCCGCCGTTCTCGCCGGGACGTGCCGCGTGCGCGCCCGCCGCCCAGCCGGGCGCGGGTCCGATCAGGTAGCCGAGCACGAGGACGACCGCCAGCACCATGAACGGGATCAGCGGCGTCGCGTAGAACAGGAACATCGTGCGGTCGGCGAACGCCGACGGGAACCAGGTCAGCCAGCCCGCGAGGAAGCCGAGCAGGATCGCCCCGGCCCGCCAGTCCCGCAGGATCAGCCAGATGAACGCGACCACGATCAGCGCGACCAGCGCGCCCCACCACAGGGCGGGCGTGCCGATCCCGAGGATCTCGCGCGAGCAGCGGGACGCGCCGCCGCACGCGCCCTTGGGCTCGGTGTAGAAGAACGCGACCGGGCGGCGCAGGATCGGCCAGTCCCACGGCCACGACTGGTAGGGGTGCTTGGCGTCCAGCCCGGTGTGGAAGCCGAGCATCTCCGCGTGGTAGTGCCACAGCTTCGGCATCGCCTCGAACGGCCGCCACAGCGGGTTGTCCGACGCCGTGCCGCGCCCCCAGCCGCCCGGCTTGAAGATCCACCCCCACCAGGTCGCCAGGTAGGTGACGAGCCCCACCACGACCATCTGCACGAACGCCGGGACGGCCTCCAGCAGCATCGTCCCCTGCAGCGGGGCCCGCACCCCGGCGGCGCGGCGGGCGCCGTAGTCCCACAGGACGGTCATCAGCCCGAACGCGGCGACGTAGAAGATCCCCGTCCACTTGGTGGCGCAGGCGAGACCGAGGCAGACGCCCGCCCCCCACCGCCAGCCGTGCGCGAGGAACGGCCCGTACACCGAGGTCTCGCCGGCCTCGATCCGGTCGGCGAGGGCGCGGCGGGAGCGGTCCCGGTCGTTCACCAGGCAGGCGAACCCGGCGAGGACCCAGAACATCACGAAGACGTCCAGCAGCGCGGCCCGGCTGGTCACGAACGCCAGGCCGTCCAGCGCCAGCAGCAGCCCGGCGGCGCAGCCGAGCAGCGTCGAGCCCGTCATCCGGCGCGCCACCCGGCACAGGATCAGCACCGACAGCGTCCCGACCAGGGCGGGCACGAACCGCCACCCGAAGGGGGTCGCGCCGAACATCGCCTCGCCGATCGCGATCATCCACTTGCCGAACGGCGGATGCGCGACGAACGCGGGGCCGCTGCCCCAGATGTGCGCGTCCGGGTCGGCGATGAGCATCTTGTCGGCGTTCTCGACGGTGTTGTGCTCCCAGCCGAACTTCAGCAGTGCGAGCGCGTCCTTGGCGTAGTAGGTCTCGTCGAAGACCACCGCCTTCGGCGTCCCCAGCCGGTCGAACCGCAGGTACGCGGCGAGCGCCGTGACCAGCAGCGGGCCCAGCCAGGACAGCAGCGGGCTGCCCGGGATCGCGGGCGTGAGCCATTCCCGCAGCTGGGGGGGCCGGCGCCGGGACGCCGTGGCCGGGACCGAAGCCAGATCCGTCGTCGCCATCCTGCGAGTTTATTTGCACTCGCCGCCTCCTTCAGGACCTCGGGGCGCCCCCTGGGACAATGGGCCCCGTGACCGGACCGGGATGGAGGCCGCGATGGAGGCCGTGACAGGGGCCGTGACGGGGACGCTGCGGCTCGCCGCGGCGCCGATCGGGAGGCCCGAGGACGCCTCGGCCCGCCTGCGGGCCGCGCTCGCGGAGGCGCCGGTCATCGCGGCGGAGGACACGCGGCGGCTGCGGCGGCTGGCGGGCGACCTCGGCGTCGAACTCGCCGCGCGCGTCGTGTCCTACAACGACCTGAACGAGCGGGAGCGGGCGGCGGGCCTCGTCGAGGACCTGCTCGCCGGACGGGACGTCCTGGTCATCACCGACGCCGGGATGCCGGGCGTGTCGGACCCCGGGTACCGGCTCGTCCGCGCCGCCGTCGCCGAGGGCGTTCCGGTCACGGTGCTGCCCGGGCCGTCCGCGGTCACGACCGCGCTGGCGGTGTCGGGGCTGCCCACCGACCGGTTCTGCTTCGAGGGGTTCCCGCCGCGCAAGCCGGGCGAGCGGGCCCGGCGGCTGGAGGCGCTCGCCGGCGAGCCCCGCACGATGGTGTTCTTCGAGTCGCCGCGACGGCTGCCGGTGACCCTCGCGGCGATGGCGGAGGCGTTCGGCGCGGACCGTCCCGCCGCGGTCTGCCGCGAGCTGACCAAGACCTACGAGGAGGTCCGGCGGGGGACGCTCGGCGAAGTGGCCGCGTGGGCGAAGGACGGCGTCCTCGGCGAGATCACGCTGGTGGTCGGGGGCGCTCCCGAGCCGCGCGGGCTGTCGGACCCGGTGGAGCTGGCGGCGGCGGTCGCCGCGCGCGAGGCGGCCGGGACGCCGCGCAAGCAGGCCATCGCCGAGGTCGCCCGGGAGAACGGCGCCCAGAAGCGCCTCGTCTACGACGCCGTCGTCAAGGCAAGGAAATAGTCACCGCCCCCAGAGCGATGCAAACGGGGTCCTTGCGGGCATAACTGAGCCGGTGGCCTCCGGCCGGGGCATCCGTGGGAAGCAGACCAGAGGCGCCGCGGTCAGATGCGTACGGAACGGTCTGCGAGGGGGTGAGTGCCGTGCATGAGGCATGGACGAACCACGAGGTGTGGGGCTTCGAGTGCCTGAGCTGCGCGGGGTCCTGGGACGAGGAGTTCCGGGTCCGGCACTCCGGCGACGGGCACGGCAACGAGGCCGTCGTCTACGAGCGCCACGGCCAACCCTGCACGACGCCCTGGGTCAACCGGTGCTGCCCGACCTGCGGCAGCGAGAACGTCAAGGCGCTGTCCGCGACGCATGGCAGGCGAGAGGACCCGCCGATGGCCCGCAGCGTCAGCGACGTGGCGATGGTCTTCCACCTCCGCCGGATGCACGCCTGGTAGCCGCCCGGCGCTGACTCTGCCGTTCAGGCGGTGACCTCGGTGGCCAGGGGTGACTCGGGCACCGCCGGCTCGGTGGGCTGCGCGGGCTCGGGGGACGGTGCCGACTCGCTCTTCGCGCGCCGGGCGAGGCGGCGCGTCCACCCGGTCACCGTCTCGCGGGCCTCGGGCCGGAACGCCAGCCCCGCGGCGAGCGCCGCCAGCGGGACGGCGGGCAGCACGTACCGGTAGTCGAACTCGGCGGTGGCCGCGGGCGCGAGCAGCAGCCCGGTGGCGAGCGTCCACGGCAGCAGCGCCTCGCCGCCGAACCGGCGCCACAGCGGGACCAGCCCGGCCAGGCCGATGAGCAGGATGCCGCCGACCATCGTCCCGCGCAGGTAGAAGACGTCCTGGTAGCCGCGGGCGACCCCGGCGAACGGCTCGGCGACCTGCGTGCGGGCGTTGCCGTGCTCGTAGCCGCGCGCGTCCTGCGCCGCCGTCCCGCCGCCGGGCATGTGCCAGTCGGGCAGCGGCCTGCTCTTCTTCTCGAACTCGTACTGCGAGTACGTCGCCGGGTCGGGGAACACCGTGCGCTTCCACTGGAAGACACGGAAGAAGTCGTGCGCGACGACCCGCGCGTAGTCGAGCGGCTGGGCGGTGATGGCGCGCTTGGCGAAGTCGTTGCCGAGCTTGTTGTTCTCGGGGCTGAACCGCGTGCCGGTGTAGCGGTTGAGCGGGGAGCGGGCGTTCCAGATGCCGTCCTGCGAGTTGGGCAGCCGGTTCCCCGGCTCGGTGCACAGCGGGTACTCGCTGACCGGCAGGTCCTTCATCCGGTGGCAGTCGGCGAACTTGTAGACCCGGGCGTACAGGAAGATCCCGTTGCTCTCGGTGATCGCGAACTTGTCGCTCTCGGCCTTGTACCAGCCCATGTAGCCGAGCACCGGCAGCAGGCAGGCCACCAGCGTCGCGGCCATGAGCCGCCAGCCGCAGCGCCGGATCAGCATGTAGACCAGCACGCCGAGGAGCACCGGCATGCCGACCGAGCGGGTCAGCCAGGCCATCCCGACGATGAGCCCGACCGCCGCGGCGATCTTCCAGGTCGGGCGGTCCCGCCAGAGCAGCAGCGTGACCGCGCACATCACCAGGAAGGTGAAGGTCGTGTCCGAGAGCACCAGGTGCTCGAGCTGGAGCTGGTAGGCGTCCAGCAGGACCGGCGCGGACGCGAGCGCGGCGCCCCAGCCGGGCAGCCGGAACCGGCGCCGCAGCAGCGCGTAGATCATCACGCCCATGGCCAGGCCCATGAGGTGCTGGATCCCGGCGACCAGCGCGAAGCTGTGGAAAGGCTTCAGGACGAGCAGCAGGAACGAGTACCCGTCGGGCCGCAGCGGGTGCGGATACGGGTCCATCGCGACGTTCAGGTAGTCGAAGCTGTCGTTGAAGAACATCACCGGCTGGTAGCCGAGCATCGTCACCAGGCGGAGCAGCGCCGCTATGGCAATGATCACACTGAACGTCGGATTCCGGCGCGCCAGCGTCCACAGGCCGCGAGCGCGCCGGCGGCCCGGCGTCGCAGTCGCGGCGGACGGCTCCTCGGGCGCGTCGCCCGATTCCGGACGTGCCTTTGTGTCCGTTTCCGGGCCGTCCTCAATGGCGGTGCCGGAATCGGCGACCGTGGGGCGGGATATGCCGGACTCCAGTGCCGCCGACGCGGAATCGAGCGCGGCCTTGCCGGAGCCTGGAGGAGATTTGGCCGAATCCGGGATGGTCTTCGGCCCCCCGGGCGTGTCGCCCGGGACGTCCGTCGTCGCGGCGGACGCGGCCGCCGTGGCCAGGGCCGTTCCGCCCTGCGCCGACCCGTCGAGCGCGGTGCCCCGCGGCGTTTCCCCCGCCACTGCCGCACCTTCCCTTCGATGTCCGGCCCCCGGTCCGGTGGCACTGAGTCCGTCCCCGGCACTACGTTCGTCCACGGCACTGCGTCCTGCGGAGCGCGTCACAGCCGCCCAACCCTTTCCGGGCCGCCGTGCCCGTATGCTTGACGTCCTAACATGCCGCCCGCGATCGCGCCGGATAGGGTCTTCCGGTTGCAAGTGGGCAACACGATACGGGTGCTCTTGACGAGAGCGGCCCTCAAGCCCCGCCCTCGGCGGGCATCATTGAACGCTGACGGGCCGTCCCGAGGAACCACACGCGGAACAACAGAGATTAGTGGAAAACGCCGCAGACGGTCAGCAGGTGTAACAGGGTCACCAAGAGTAACGACGCCACCAGGGGTAACGAAGGAGATCGCGTGGAACTCTCCGTAGTGATGCCATGTCTGAACGAGGCCGAGACGGTCGAGACCTGCGTCCGCAAGACGATCGCCTTCTTCGAGGACAAGGGCATCGACGGCGAGGTGGTCATCGCCGACAACGGCAGCACGGACGGCAGCCAGCAGCTCGCGCGGGACGCGGGCGCGCGCGTCGTGCCGGTGATCGACAAGGGTTACGGCAACGCCCTCATGGGCGGGATCCGGGCCGCGCGGGGCAAGTACGTCGCGATGGGCGACGCCGACGACTCCTACGACTTCGCCACCCTCGGCCCGTTCCTCGACGAGCTGCGCGACGGCGCCGACCTCGTCATGGGCAACCGGTTCAAGGGGGGCATCGCCGACGGCGCCATGCCGCCGCTGCACCGCTACCTCGGCAACCCCGTGCTCAGCTTCGTCGGCCGGTTGTTCTTCGGCAGCAAGATCGGTGACTTCCACTGCGGCCTGCGCGCCTTCGACAAGGACGCGATCCTGCGGCTCGGCCTCCAGACCGGCGGCATGGAGTTCGCCAGCGAGATGGTCGTCAAGGCGACCCTCCAGGGCTACGACATCCGCGAGGTGCCGACCACGCTGTCGCCGGACGGGCGGACCCGCGCCCCGCACCTCAACACCTGGCGCGACGGCTGGCGCCATCTGCGCTTCCTCATGCTCTACAGCCCCCGCTGGCTGTTCCTCATCCCCGGCCTGGTCTTCATGACGCTCGGCCTGATCGCCGGGATCGCGCTGTCGACCGGTCCGGTGACCGTCGGAGAGATCGCCTTCGACGTCGACACGCTGGTCGGCGCGTCCGCCGCGCTGGTGATCGGCTTCCAGGCGGTGCTGTTCGCGCTGCTGACGAAGGTCTACGCGATGCAGGAGGGCTTCCTGCCGCACGACCGCCGGGTGCAGCGCGTCATCGACTGGTGGAGCCTGGAGCGCGGCCTGCTGCTCGGCGGGCTGCTCGCCGCCGCCGGCCTCGCCGGCCTCGTCGCGTCCCTGCTGCACTGGCGGGTGAACAGCTTCGGCGAGCTCGACCCGCGGCACTCGCTGCGCATCGTCGTCCCCGCCGCGACCGCGCTCGTGATGAGCTTCCAGGCCATCTTCGCCTCGCTGTTCGTCAGCATCCTCGGCATCCGCCGCCGCCAGCACCCGCCGCTCACCGACCCGGCCGAGGAGGCCGCGGGCGTCGTCGACGCGGCCGTGCGGAAGGTCGCCGCGAGCGAGGCCGAGAAGGCGGAGCGCGCCGAGAGGGGCGCCGGGCCGGAGGCCGGCGAGGCCGCGGCCGAGCCGGAGAAGGTCCCCGCCGCGAAGGCGGGCGCGACGGCCGGGGCCGGCGACGAGGACGGCGACGAGGACGGCGCGTCCGCGCGCTGACGGGCGCCCGCGCTCGCGGCCCGCGCGGCACCCGTCCCCGGCGGAGCCGGTCTTCGTCACCATCCGAGAAACCGCGGGGGCAGACCGTGCCGGAGGCTGAGAGCTCGCTGAGCGTCTCCGGGCCTGGGACCGGCGCCCCGCCCGCACTATGACAGGCTTGACCGTCGATGGATCTCCCTTGCCCGACCGTCCGCGCCCGGCGGGCCGTACGCCGGTGAGCACGCGCACGCCGCCGGACGACACCGCGCCGCCGGACGACGCCGCACCGCCGCCCGCGCCGGCCGCCGTCGCGCGGCCGCCGGCGGACCCGGTCGCCGCCCCGCGCGCGGACCGCCGCCGCTGGGCCTGGCTGTTCGTGCTCGGCTGGGCCGCGCAGGTCGCCGTGCGCCTCTGGCTCGCGTCGGGGCAGACGATGCCGGTCGCGACGCCGGACGAGTCGGGCTACCTGTTCGCCGCCCGCGTCCTCACCGGCGGCCCCGACGCCGACATGTCGTTCGGGACGGTGTACCGCGGCGGCTACCCGCTGCTGCTCACGCCCGCCTTCTGGATCGGCGCGGGCCCCGTCGGGGTGTACCGGGCCGCCCTGGTGATCAACGCGCTGGTCAGCGCGGCGATGCTGCCGCTGGCCTACCTGCTGCTGCGCCGGCTGGCGGTGCGGCGGCGCTGGTCGTACGTCTTCGCGCACGTCACGGCGCTGCTGCCGTGCGTGCTCTTCTACTCCGGATTCGTGCTGACGGACGCGATCCTGCCGGTGCTCGTGGCCGGCTGGCTGCTGCTGACGCACACCTGGCTGACCGCCCCGCCCGCGGCCGGGGGCCGCACGCCGGTCCGGCCGACCCCGACCGGCGCGGGCGCCTCGCTGCTGGTCGCCTACGCCTACGCCTGCCACACCCGCGGCGCGATCCTGCTCCTCGTGCACGCCGCGCTGCTCGGGGCCGCCCTGGTGCTGCGGTGGCGGTCCTGGCGGGCCGTGTCCGCGTCCGTGCTCGTCCTCGGCGCCGCGACGGCCGCCGGCATGCTGCTGAACCGGTCGCTGCTGCCGCACATGTACCCGCAGGGCGACAACGACCTCGGCGGCAACGTCGTGAAGCGCGTCACCACCCTGGACGGGTGGGGCTGGATGCTCTCGCTCGGCACCGGCCAGGTCTGGTACCAGGCCGTCGCGACCGGCGGCGTGGCGGCGCTCGGCCTCGTCACGGTCGCGTTCCTCGCCGTCCGCCGCACCACACCGGGGCCGACGCGGGCGCTGGCGCTCGCGCTCCTCGCAATCGTGGCGGGCATCGCGTTCGCGACGTCGGCGGCCCTGCCGGTCGAGTACCGCATCGGCAACTACGTGTACGGCCGCTACCTGGCCAGTGTCACGCCGGTGCTGTTCGCGGTGGGCGTCGCGGTCCTGATGCGCGCCTCGCGGCGGACGCTGCTGTGGACGGCCGGTGCCGCGGCCGCCCTGACGGTCGTCGCCGCCTGCGTCGTCCAGTGGTACGCGGGCGACCTGCTCACCCGGTACACCTACACGGCCTACGACTTCCCGGAGACGGCGTTCCTGACCTGGGACTGGAAGGCGTTCCACCTCTGGCACGCCACGCTGGCGGGCCTGCTGCTGCTCGCGCTGTCGGTGGCGGCCGTCCTGGTCCGCCCGCGCCGGTCGACCGGCCCGCTGCTGCTGGCGGGCCTGCTGGCCGCGGTCGCGCTCGCCATGTGCGCCACCGCCACCGAGCGGATCGCGCAGCCGCTGGTGCGCGCCGAGACCGCCTACACCGACCTGCGGGGCAGCGTCGACCTGACGAAGCAGCGGTCCATCGCCGTCGACTGGAACATCTGGTGGACGATCCGGCTCTCCCAGTACTACTGGGCCTGGTGGAGCGACGGCAGCGTCTTCGACGCCCGGTGGACGGCGCCGCCGCAGGACGCCGACATGGTCGTCCTGGCCTGGCCGAAGGACGCGCCGCCCACCGCGTCGTGGCCGAAGGGCGCCCCGCCCGGCTGGCACGTCGTCGCCAGCCGCCGCACCGCCGAGGGCGACTGGGTCGCCTGGCTGCGTGGCTGAAGTCCCGGCCCACTGCGCTCGCCTGGCGGCTCGCTTCGTGACCGGGCCTGGGCGAACGCGGCATCGCTTCGCGATCTGCCCGGTTCCGCTCGCCTCCGGCTTCGCTCCACCGGCCAGGTCACGCGTTCGCGTGCGTGGCGGAGGCCACTTCGAGGCAGGCTCTAGCTCGCGGCGGGGGGATTCCAGAGCTGGAGGACCCCGTCCGACGAGCGCCACATGAGCGTCCAGCCCTGGGACGGCTCCGGTCGCCAGCCGCCGCCGATCTGCGACTCCATGCCGCGCCAGCGCGTGTAGAGCATCGGGCCCTCCGTCGCGTTGCGCGGGACCGGCAGGTAGTGCGGGAAGTCGCGGATCTCGCCGCGCCAGACGGGGCGGCCCCACATGTCGCGCGTGTAGAACGTGAGGGTCTGCGCGAGCCGCCGGTCGGCGCAGATCAGCGTGATGTCGCGGTGGTCGCCGAGGTAGCCGCGCAGCTCGTTCCACGCCTTGTCGCGCGGCAGTTCCGGGACGGCGCGGACGGCCGCCACCGCGTACGTCGCGCCCAGTGCGACCGCCAGGACGGGGGCCACGACGGTCCGCAGCCGCAGCCGCGACACCAGGCCGGGCGGCAGCATCCGGAACATCAGGATCAGCGAGCCGGACCCGCCGGCGAGCAGCGCGGGCAGCACCGCGAACCAGTACCGCTGGAGCCAGGCGCGCAGCGAGATGTCGTTCGGGTCGAGGACGCCGGAGAACAGCGTCAGCGGCACCGCGAGCGTGAAGAACCACACCAGGACCAGCGCGAGCCGCCGGTCGCGGGTGAGGGCCCAGCCGACGATGGTGAGGGCCAGCGCGGCGGTGAAGACGAGGCCGAGGGGGTTCCACTCGTGCATCGCGCGCAGGAACGACCGCGCGGCGAGCGAGCGGGTGACGTAGTCGCGGGACTGGCCGCCGTGCTCGGCGGCCGACATGAGCCCGGCGAGCGGGCTGCCCCAGACGAGCTGGTTGTGGACGAAGTTGAGCAGCAGGATCGCCAGCATCGGCGCGCCGACCGTGACGTTGCGGCGCCACGGGATGCGCAGCAGCGCCAGGTAGGCGGGGATGGCGAGGAAGAGGAAGGCCAGGAACTCCCGGACGAGGAACGACGCGCCGAGGAGCACCCCGGCGGCCAGCAGCATCCGCGTCTGCGCCCGGCCGGTCCTGCGGCTCGCGACGACGAGGCCCGCCATCCCGATCGTGAACAGCCCGGCGCCCGGCATGTCCGGCAGCATGACGCCGGTCGACCAGGTGATCTCGTGGCCGAACGGGTTGGTCATGGTGAAGAACGGGTGGACCAGCATGACCGCCGCGGACACCAGGCCCGCCGCGTCCCCGAACAGGGACCGGACGACCAGGTACGTCCCGACGAAGAAGGCGGCGCCGCCGACGGCCGCGACGGTGAAGTAGGCGGCCTGGCCGTCCCCGAGGACCTCCTGGGCGAGCCGCGCAGGCAGCACCAGCCCGATCCGGGTGACCTGGTGCGGCACCTCGTCGAACGGCCACTGGGTGAGCGGGATGTGGGGCCAGTCGCGGGCGGCGAGCCACACGTAGTAGGGGTCGAAGTACAGCGGCGGCGTCATGACCACCCACTGGGCGAGCACCGCGGACGCCGCGACCAGCAGCGACAGCCACACGACCCGCCGGGTCCGCCGGACCCGGCCCACCAGGCCCGTTCGCGCGGACGGCGCGTCCGGCCCCGCGTCGTCGGCTTCCCGGGCGAGCGGCTCGTCGGACGTCGTCTGGGCCATGCCTGGGTTCCCGCCTCCGCTGGTCCGTGCTGGTGGTGGCCGATCCGTGCCGCCGGCGGCCGGCCCGCGGCGCCGATGGCCGCGCCCTCGCGGCGCCCCGCGCCGCCCCCGCGCCGCCCCGCGACGCCGGACCAGGTTACTCGCGTGCCGTGGCCTCCGCGACGCGACTACCCTTGATTCCATGTCCTCGTCAAGCCGTCATATCTTGACCGCGCCCGCATGGCCGTACGCCAACGGGCCCCGTCACATCGGGCACGTCTCCGGTTTCGCGCTGCCCGCCGACATGTTCAGCCGCTACCAGCGGATGGCGGGCAGCAAGGTCCTGATGGTCAGCGGCACCGACGAGCACGGCACGCCGATCCAGGTGCAGGCCGACAAGGAGGGCGTGACGGCCCGCGAGCTGGCCGACCGCTACAGCTCCGTGATCGCCGAGGACCTGCACGGCCTCGGCATGTCCTACGACCTGTTCACCCGGACGACGACGCTGAACCACTACGCGGTCGTCCAGGAGGTCTTCAAGGGCCTGTACGACAACGGCTACATCTTCCCGACCAAGACGATGGGCGCGATCTCCCCGTCCACCGGCCGGACGCTCCCGGACCGCTACATCGAGGGCACCTGCCCCATCTGCGGGTACGACGGGGCGCGCGGCGACCAGTGCGACAACTGCGGCAACCAGCTCGACCCGATCGACCTGATCAACCCGGTCTCGCGGATCAACGGCGAGACGCCGAAGTTCACCGAGACCGAGCACTTCATGCTCGACCTGCCCGCGTTCACCGAGGTCCTCGGCCGGTACCTGCGCGGCAAGCAGGGCCAGTGGCGGCCGAACGTGCTGAAGTTCGCCCTGAACCTGCTGGACGACATGCAGCCGCGGGCGATCAGCCGCGACCTCGACTGGGGCGTGCCGATCCCGCTGGACGGCTGGCGCGACAACCCGGCCAAGAAGCTGTACGTGTGGTTCGACGCGGTCGTCGGCTACTTCTCCGCGTCGGTGGAGTGGGCGCGGCGCTCCGGCGACCCCGAGGCGTGGCGCGCCTGGTGGCAGGACCCGGAGGCCCTGTCCTACTACTTCATGGGCAAGGACAACATCGTCTTCCATGCCGAGATCTGGCCGGCGATGCTGCTCGGCTACAGCGGCCAGGGCGACCGGGGCGGCAACCCCGGCTCGCTGGGCGCGCTGAACCTCCCGACCGAGGTCGTGTCGTCGGAGTTCCTCACGATGGAGGGCCGCAAGTTCTCCTCGTCCCGCCAGGTCGTCATCTACGTGAAGGACTTCCTGGAGCGCTACGACGTCGACGCGCTGCGCTACTACGTCGCGGTCGCGGGCCCCGAGAACCAGGACACCGACTTCACGTGGTCGGAGTTCGTCCGCCGCAACAACGACGAGCTGGTGGCCGCGTGGGGCAACCTCGTGAACCGCTCGGTGAACATGGCGGCGAAGAACTTCGGCGCGGTCCCCGAGGCGGGCGACCTCACCGACGCCGACCGGGCGCTGCTGGAGCGCAGCCGGAACGCGTTCGGGGCGGTGGGCGCCGAGCTGGAGCGCTCGCGGTTCAAGAACTCGATCACCGAGGCGCTGGACGTCGTCCGCGACGCCAACAAGTACCTGTCGGACCAGGCGCCCTGGAAGCTGAAGGACGACCCCGAGCGCGTCAAGTCGATCCTGCACACGGCGCTGCAGGTCGTCGACGACGCCAAGACGCTGCTGACGCCGTTCCTGCCGAACTCCTCGCAGAAGGTCTACGAGATGCTCGGCGGCCAGGGCGTGTGGAGCGGCATGCCGGAGCTGGAGACGGTGTCGGAGGAGGGCGGCCCCGACTACCGCGTCCTCACCGGCGACTACGCGACCGAGGCGCGCTGGGAGTCCGTGCCGATCAAGCCGGGCGTCCCGCTGGCCAAGCCGACGCCGCTGTTCAAGAAGCTGGACGCGTCGGTCGTGGACGAGGAGCTCGCCAGGCTGGAGCAGGCGTGACCCGAGACGGGGACGGGCAGGCCGCACGGTCCTACCCGCCGCTCCCGGAGCGCCTGCCCGTCGACGTCTTCGACAGCCACTGCCATCTGGACATCGTCGAGACGCCGGTGGACGAGCAGCTGAGGTCGGCGCGGGCGGCGGGCATCGCGCGGATCGTCACGATCGGCTGCGACCTGCCGTCCTCCCGGTTCGCGGTGGAGGCCGCGGGCGAGTTCGACGACGTGTACGCGGCGGTCGCGATCCACCCGAACGAGACGACGGGCGTCAGCGACGCCGTCCTGAACGACGTCGCCCTGCTGGCCGCGCACCCGAAGGTCCGCGCGATCGGCGAGACGGGCCTGGACTACTACCGCGACTGGGCGCCGAAGGAGGACCAGCACCGCTCCTTCCGCGCCCACATCGACATCGCCAAGCGCACCGGCAAGGCGCTCGTCATCCACGACCGCGAGGCCCACGACGACGTGCTGGCGATCCTGGAGGAGGAGGGCCCGCCCGCGACGGTGGTCTTCCACTGCTACTCCGGCGACGCCGCGATGGCGCGGGTCTGCGCCGACCGCGGCTACCTGATGAGCTTCGCCGGGAACGTCACGTTCAAGAACGCCGAGCCGCTGCGGGAGGCGCTGCGCGCGGCGCCGCTCGACCTGCTGCTCGTGGAGACCGACGCGCCGTTCCTGACGCCGATCCCGCACCGCGGGAAGCCGAACGCCTCGTACCTGATCCCGCACACCGTCCGCGCCATGGCGGAGGTCAAGGGCGTGGACCTGGCGGAGCTTTGCACCGCGATCGCCGCGAACGGGGAGCGGGCCTTCGGGCCCTGGTGACCGCGCCCCGCTTTCGCCCGGTATGCGGACCCAATGGCCCGCATACCGGGCAAATGGGGCGAGTGATGGCGTTGCGGTGGCGGAGACGGGCGGAGACCTCTAATCTCTGGCCGTTGGACGGGCGCCCCCCGAGCCCGGCTCCCTGGAGGAACTCCCCGTGCCTTCCCCCCTTGCCGCGCGGACGCGCGCGCCCCGCGCACTCGCCCCCGCCGCCGTCCTGCTGGCGGCGGCGCTACTGGCCTCGGCGTGCGGCGGGGACGGCGGATCGGCTGCCCCGAAGAACGGCGTCGTCGCGGACGCGCCGCGCACCAGCGCCCCCGCGCCGCGCAAGGTCGTCATCGTGGTCGACGCGAAGAAGACCGAGACGATGACGACAGGCACGACCGTCGCGCAGGTGCTGGAGCAGGCGAAGATCGCGCTCGGCCCGCACGACCTGGTCAAGCCGGCCGCCGACCGGCCCGCCGGGGACGTCATCAAGATCATGCGGCTGCTGTCGGACCCGGTGACCAAGGTCGTGAAGACGCCCGCGCCGACGGTCCGCAAGAAGAGCTCGTCCGTCCCGCCGTGGAGCGAGAAGGAACTGCGCAAGGGCCGTCCCGGCATCACGGTCGTGAAGGTGGCCTACGCCCGGCGCAAGGGCCGCCGGGTCATCACCGTCATCGCCAAGCAGGTGAAGCGCAAGCCCGTCGCGCGGATCGTCGCGGTGGGGCCGAAGTCGGCGAACACCGGCTCGGTGACGCGGCTGAACTGGCACGGGCTCGCCAACTGCGAGTCCCACAACAACCCCAAGGCCGTCAACCCGGCCGGGTACTACGGCCTCTACCAGTTCTCCCTGTCGTCGTGGGCGTCGGTCGGCGGATCGGGCAAGCCGTCGGACGCGAGCTCCGCCGAGCAGACCTACCGGGCGCAGCTGCTCTACAAGCGGGTGAACGGCCGCTGGCAGGGCCAGTGGCCCAACTGCGGGAAGTTCCTGTTCTCCTGAGCGGCGCCCACCGGGGACCTGGGGGACGGGCCCCCGCGACGACAGGAGAGACTTGGCGCATGGGGGACACCAGGGGCCTGCTCGGGCCGGCGGACGTGCGGGAGCTGGCCGGGCGGCTCGGCATCAGGCCGACGAAGACGCTCGGGCAGAACTTCGTCATCGACGCCAACACCGTCCGGCGGATCGTCCGGGCCGCCGAGCTGAGCCCTGACGACGTCGTCATCGAGGTGGGCCCCGGGCTCGGGTCGCTCACGCTGGCGCTGCTGCCGCTGGCGCGGCGCGTCGTCGCCGTGGAGATCGACCCGGCGCTCGCCGCCGAGCTGCCCGCCACCGCCGCGGCCCGCGAACCGGAGTTCGCCGGGCGGCTGGAGGTCGTGCGCGCCGACGCGATGAAGATCGCTGAGGTGCCGGGGCCGGCCCCGACGGCGCTGGTCGCGAACCTGCCCTACAACGTCGCCGTCCCCGTCGTCCTGCACCTGCTGGCCGTCCTGCCGTCGCTGCGGTCCGCGCTGGTGATGGTGCAGGCCGAGGTCGCCGACCGGATGGTCGCCGCGCCCGGCTCCAAGATCTACGGGGTGCCCTCGGTGAAGCTCGCCTGGTACGGGGACGCCCGCCGGGCCGGGCCGGTGGGCCGCGCGGTGTTCTGGCCCGCGCCGAACGTCGACTCCGGGCTCGTGGCGTTCACCCGCCGCGACCCGCCGGCGACGGCGGCGTCCCGGCAGGAGGTGTTCGCCGTGGTCGACGCCGCGTTCGCGCAGCGCCGCAAGACGCTGCGCGCGGCGCTCGCGGGCTGGGCCGGGTCGGCGGCCGCCGCCGAGGACGCGCTGCGCGCCGCGGGCGTGGACCCGCGGGCCCGGGGCGAAGCGCTGGACGTGGCCGCCTTCGCCCGGATTGCCGAGTATGGTCCTTCTCGCCGGGGTGATCACCCTCGAACCCCTGAGGCGAGGGCTCCCCGCGGGGGATGACGCATCAGCATGAGCCGGAGGTCGATGTGAAGGCGCGTTCGCGGGCGACGCGAGCCGGATGGCCGATCGTGGGGACGGCGCTGCTCGCGACCGCGGGCGTGGTCGCCACGGTCGCGGCGGGCTGCGGGGGCGGCGCCGGCGCGGCACCCAAGATCACGACGACGGCGCGGGCGGGCGTGGCGCCGGTCCCGCCGGCGCAGGGCGCCTACTTCGGGGCGTGGGTGCCGCCGGAGCGCGCGGGCCGTCCGTCGGCCTCGGCCTCCGCCTCCCCGTCCGGCTCCCATTCCGACCCGTCCTCGGATCCATCGGCGGGTTCGCCGTCCGGCTCGCCGTCGGGCTCCGCGTCGGAGACGCCGTCCGGGAAGGACGCCGGCAAGCCCGGCATGGCGCCCATCGTCGGCTTCGAGCAGCGCCTCGGCCGCCGGCTCGACATCGTGCAGAGCTACCGCGGCTGGAAGAGCGACTTCCCGGGCGCGCTGGAGGAGTCCGTCGCGGAGGGGAACCGCTACCTGCTGCTGACCTGGGACGGCGCCGACACCCGCGAGATCGTCCAGGGCGAGCACGACGAACTGATCGCCAAGCGCGCCCGCGCCGTCAAGGCCCTCGGCAAGCCGGTGTTCCTGCGCTGGTCGCGCGACATGGACAAGTCCACCAACCAGAGGAGCGTGCACTCGGCGGCCGACTTCACCGCCGCCTGGAAGCACGTGCGGGAGATCTTCAAGCGGGAGCGGGTCGACAACGTCGCCTGGGTGTGGTGCCCGACCGCCCGCGGCTTCAGCGGCGCGAACGCGGGCTCGTACTACCCCGGCGACGACCAGGTCGACTGGATCTGCGCCGACGCGCAGCCCGGCGCCGACTACGACTACCGCGACCTGTCGGAGGCGCTGAAGCTGTTCACCGAGTGGGCCCGCGGGCGGCACAAGCCCATCATGATCGCCGAGTTCGGGGTGCCGAAGTCCTACGGCCCGCGCCGCGCCGAATGGCTCCGCGAGGCCGCCAAGACCCTGCAGGACCCGCAGGTCAAGGCCGTCGTGTACTTCAACTCCGACGAGCAGGCGAAGAACGCCCGCGACAAGCGCCGCGCCTACTCGGTGACCGGCGACATGCACGCGACCTCGGCGCTCCGCGAACTCGCCACCGCGCCCTACTTCAACCCCCGCAACCTCCCCGTCACCAGTGGCGGCTGAGGGTCCCGTAGGGTTTCGCGAGTGAGCGCAGTGACGGTGCGGGTCCCCGCCAAGGTGAACCTCCAGCTCGGCGTCGGTCCGGTCCGCGACGACGGCTACCACGATCTCGTCAACGTGTTCCACGCGGTCTCCCTGTTCGACGAGGTGACGGCCGAGCCGGCCGAGCGGCTGGCGGTGGAGGTCGAGGCGGCCCCGCACGCGCGCGTCGCGGTCGACGGCGTCCCCACCGGTGAGGAGAACCTCGCCGCCAGGGCGGCCCGGCTCGTCGCCGCGCGCCTCGGCGTCGAGGGCGGCGTCCGGCTCTCGATCCGCAAGGCGATCCCGGTCGCGGGCGGCATGGCGGGCGGCAGCGCCGACGCCGCCGCCGCGCTCGTCGCGTGCGCCCGGCTCTGGGACGACCGGGAGCAGCCCGCCCTCACCCGCGACGACCTGATGGAGCTCGGCGGCGACCTCGGCAGCGACGTGCCGTTCGCCGTCCTCGGCGGCACGGCCGTCGGCCTCGGGCGCGGCGAGCGGCTCACCCCCGCCCTCACCCGCGGGACGTTCCACTGGGTGTTCGCCACCGCCGACGGCGGCCTGTCCACGCCCGCCGTCTACGGCGAATGCGACCGGCTCCGCCTGGCGGCGGGGGAGGCGGCCGCCTGGCCGACCGTGTCCGAGGCGCTGATGACCGCGCTCGCCACCGGCGACGCCAAGGCCCTCGGCGCCGCGCTCTCCAACGACCTGGAGCCCGCCGCCCTGTCGCTGCGCCCGTCGCTGAGCCGCACGCTCGACACCGGCCGCGAGCTCGGCGCGATCGGAGCGCTCGTCTCCGGCTCCGGCCCCACCTGCGCGTTCCTCGCCGAGACCCGCGAGGACGCCGCCGCCCTGGCGGACGCGCTGGAGACCGCCGGCGTCGCCGAGCAGATCGTCCGGGCCCACGGACCCGTCCCCGGGGCCACAATCCTCTGACGGAACGGTGTGCCGGCCGTGTCCCGGTAGCTGCCATCGTCACACAAGCGAACCTCGGGGTAGCAGAGCGCGTCCTCTAACGGTGACACCGGTTCCTTCGGTAGACCCGACCGGCGAGGTGGAACGATGACGTATCTGTCCGCGATGCTGGGCCTCGTGGCGATCGCCATGATGGGGACGCTCGTCCTGCTCGCGGTGCGCCGCGACCGGCATCTGCGCCGCAACGCCCCTGACAAGGTGGTGGCGGCCGCCGGAACGGGGTCCGCGGTTCCGGATTCCGCCATGCCGGGCTCCGCGGCCTCGGGCAACGCCGCGCCGGAGCCCGCGGCCCCCGGCTTCGTGGTGCCGGGGGAGCCGGGCGGGCAGTAGGCTCGCCGCGCGGCCGGGACCTTGGTCGCCCTGATCGATAGGTTCGCCTCCCCCGATTGTCGGAACTTAGCGAAATGGCTCGGCTTGGCATGCTGTCCCCCTTCCTGCTCCTGCTCCTGCTCCTGCTCCTGTTCTTTGCCGCCGTCGTGGTGGTCCTACTGGTGATCGCCACCAGCTCGTCGAGGTCCCGCAGGGGCGCGGCCTACGGGCCGCCCGGCGCCCCGTACCCGCCCCAGCAGCAGCCCGGCCAGTACGGCCAGTACGGCCAGCCGGGCCAGTACGGCCAACCCGGCCAGTACGGCCAACCGGGGCAATACGGCCAGCCCGGCCAGCCCGGTCAGTACGGCCAGCCGGGGGACCAGGGCCAGTACGGGCAACCCGGTCAGTACGGCCAGCCGGGAGACCAGGGCCAGTACGGGCAGCCTGGGGAGCAGGGCCAGTACGGGCAGCCGGGGCAGCCGGGACAGCCCGGTCCTTCGAGCCCGCCGCCCCCGAACTGATCGTCCGGGCGGGGCGCGCCGTGCGAGCGGTGCGCGGAGGGCAATACGCTTGAAGGCGCCGTGAATCTGATCAATCTTGAGAACGTCGCCAAGGCCTACGGGCCCAAGCCACTGCTCGACGCCGTGTCCCTCGGCCTGGACGAGGGCGACCGCGTCGGCGTCGTCGGCCGCAACGGCGGCGGCAAGAGCACCCTCGTGTCCGTCCTCGCGCGGGAGACCGAACCCGACGACGGCCGCGTCACCCACGCGCGCGGCCTGCGGCTCGGCTACCTGACCCAGCGGGACGCGTTCCCGGAGTCCGCGACCGTCCGGTCCGTGGTACTGGGCGACCGCGCCGAGCACGAGTGGGCCGGCGACGTCCGCGCCCGCGACATCCTCGGCGGCCTGCTCGCCGACCTCGACCTGGACGCGCCGCTGGCCGGGATGTCCGGCGGGGAGCGCCGCCGCGTCGCGCTGGCCCGGCTCCTCGTCCCCGAGTCCGACCTGCTCCTGCTGGACGAGCCCACCAACCACCTCGACATCGAGGCGATCGACTGGCTGGCCCGGCACCTGAAGGGCCGCAAGGTCGCGCTGCTCGTCGTCACCCACGACCGCTGGTTCCTGGACGAGGTCACCGACCGCACGTGGGAGGTCGTCGACGGCCGCGTCGAACGCTACGAGGGCGGCTACTCCGCCTACGTCCTCGCCAAGGCCGAGCGCTCCCGCATCGCCGCCGCCACCGAGGCCAAGCGGCAGAACCTGCTCCGCAAGGAGCTGGCGTGGCTGCGCCGCGGCCCGCAGGCCCGCACGTCCAAGCCCAAGTTCCGGGTGGATGCCGCGCAGGCCCTCATCGCCGACGAGCCGCCGGCGCGCGACTCGGTGGAGCTGACCCGGTTCGCGACGGCGCGGCTCGGCAAGACCGTCTACGACATCGAGGACGTCGACGTCCGCCTGGGCGACCGCGACCTGTTCCGGCGCATGACGTGGCGGCTCGGCCCGGGCGACCGCGTCGGGCTCGTCGGCGTCAACGGCAGCGGAAAGAGCACGCTGCTGCGTCTCCTGGACGGCTCCGTCCGGCCGGTGTCCGGAACGGTGGTGCAGGGCAAGACCGTCCAGCTCGCGCACCTGTCGCAGAACCTGGAAGAGCTCGACCCCGCCCGGCGCGTCCTGGAGTCGGTGGAGGAGATCCGCCGCCGCATCACCGTGGGCAAGCGCGAGTGGACGGCGAGCCAGCTCCTCGAACGCCTCGGCTTCGCGGGCGACCGGCAGTGGACGCCCGTCGGCGACCTGTCCGGCGGTGAGCGCCGCCGCCTGCAACTGCTCCGCCTCCTCATGGCCGAACCCAACGTCCTCCTCTTGGACGAGCCCACCAACGACCTCGACATCGAGACCCTCACCGAGGTCGAGGACCTGCTGGACGGCTGGCCCGGCACCCTCGTCGTCGTCAGCCACGACCGGTACTTCCTGGAGCGCATCACCGACCACGTCGTCGCGCTGCTCGGCGACGGCCGCGTGTCGCTGCTCCCCGGCGGCGTCGACGAGTACCTCGAACGCCGCGCCGCCGGAACCGCCCCCAAACCCGGCGCCGTCCGCGACGAGCCCGCCCCGCCGCCCCCCAAGCCCAAGGCCGGCGGCCAGGACTGGAAGGCCCGCAAGGAACTCGACCGCCTCGAACGCCGCCTGGAGAAGCTCGCCGGGCAGCAGGCCACCCTCCACGAGCAGCTGGCCGCGCACGCCACCGACTACGCCAAGCTCCAGGAACTGGACGCCCGCCTCAAGGAGATCCAGACCGAGGCCGCCGAGGTCGAAGAGGAATGGCTCATGCTCGCCGAAGATCTCGGCTAGCAGGAGTTTCCTGGCGGTTTTTGGGCGTACCGGGCATCATCCCCTGGATGACGACCTGGATCCTGAAGACGGACGAGCCGGGCGACGGTCCGCGCCTCGCCGTCAAGGACGCGATCGACGTCGCCGGGCTGCCCACCACCGCGGGCTGCCAGGCGGTCGCCGAACGCGCCGAGCCCGCCGCGGTGGACGCGCCCGTCGTCGCGTCCGCCCGCGCGCAGGGTGCCCGCATCGCCGGCAAGACCAACCTCAACGAGCTGTGCATGGCCGCGGACGGCGTCAACCCGTGGACGGGCACGCCGGTGAACCCGCTCGACCCGTCGCGGGTCCCGGGCGGCTCGTCCAGCGGCTCCGCGGTCGCCGTCGCCACCGGCGAGGCCGACGTGGCGTTCGGGACCGACACCTCCGGGTCCGTCCGCATTCCCGCCGCGTGCTGCGGCATCGCGGGCCTGAAGACAACGAACGGCCGCGTCCCCCTGAACGGCGTCTACCCGCTGTCGCCGACGCTGGACGTCGTCGGGCCGATGGGACGCGACGTCGCCGCCGTCGTCCTCGGGATGCGCCTGCTCGAACCCGGCTTCACGCCCGTCCCCTACGACCCGTCCTGGACGATCGCGCGCCTCCGCGTGGACGGCGTGGACCCGGCGATCGACGCCGCCGTCGACGACGCCCTGCGCCGCCTCGGCCCCGTCACCGACGTCACGTCCGAGCACTACGCCGACGCCGCCACCGCCAACGGCGTCATCATCAGCGACGAGGCCCCGCGCCAGAACTGCCGCCTTCTCGCCGAGCCGGACAAGCTGAGCGGGCGCATCGCCCGCCGCATCCAGCACATGATCGATGTGTCCGAGGCGGGGATGCTCGACTGGGCGCTCGGCGTGCGGAAATCGATCAGGGCCGAACTGGACGCCATCCTCGCCCGGCACACCGCGATCGCCCTGCCCGTCCTGACGTGCCTCCCGCCAGAACCCGACGAGGCGGACGAGTCCGACCTCGTCCTCACCGCCCTGGTAGGCCAGATCAACGTGGCCGGCCTCCCCGCGTTCGCCCTCCCCGTCCCAATGCCAGGCTCGCACCTCCCCACATCCGTCCAGCTCATCGGCCGCGCGGGCGCCGAAGACCACCTCTGCGCCCTGGCCGCCACCCTGGAAACCGCCCTGGCTCCCTGACGCGATGTCACCAAGCGTCGCCGGGTGCGTTGACTTGCGGCGTGAGCGGCCGACGCGCCACGCCCTAACGCTCTTGGACGTGCCACGCCCTAACGCGCTTGGAGTGGACCTGAGCGGGGCCGCGGGTCGGGCGGCCGGAAGGCGCTCTAGGCGCCTGGAGGTCGCCCGACCCGCCGAGCCGGGCGACCGCAGCGCCACGCCGAAACCCGCACGGGCCCGAAAACCCGCACCGTGGCGTGAGGATCGCCCGGCTCGCAACGGGGGGTTCCAGGGGGGTCGCTACCCCTGGGAAAAATCGAAGGGGATCAGCAAGGTTCTCAGGAGGGTGGCGAGGGTGTCGCGTTGGTCGGGGGAGAGGCTTTCCAGGATCGCCTGCTCGCGGCGGAGCAGGTCGGCGAACGCGGCGTCGACTCGGGTCAGGCCCGCCTTGGTCAGGCGGACCTGGACGCCGCGCTTGTCCTGCGGGTCGGGGTGCCGCTCGACCAGGCCCGCCGCCGCCAGGCGGTCGATGCGGTTCGTCATCGTGCCGGACGTCACCAGGGTCGCGTGCAGCAGGCGGCCGGGGCTCAGCTGGTAGGGGGCGCCGGCCCGGCGCAGCGCGGTGAGCACGTCGAACTCCCACGACTCCAGGCCGTGGTCGGCGAAGACGGCGCGGCGGGCGCGGTCGAGGTGGCGGGCCAGCCGGGAGACGCGGCTGAGGACCTGCAGCGGCCGGACGTCCAGGTCCGGACGCTCGGTGTTCCACGCCTCGACCAGCCTGTCGACCTCATCGCGCATGCCGACACCCTACCTGTCTTGATATCGAGAAAGGTGGGTGCGGGATCAGCGCCGGGCGCCCAGCGCCGCGGCGATCCGCTCCGCCGCCTCCGGCGCCTGCCGGACCCCCTCGCGGTAGACCTGCGCCCAGCGCGACCGGTCCCCGAGGTTCGGCCCGAACGCCTCCAGCGCCCGCTCGTCCGGGACGATCCGGACGTCACCGCCGCCGCCCCGGGGCATCGGCTCCACCACGACGAGCGGCCCGGCCCCCTTCACCAGTTCCGCGTCCGACCATCCGGTGAACGCGCCGTCCATGTAGCGGCGCCCGCCGATCGGCACCGGCTCGCAGAACCCGGGCGCGGCGCTGCTCGCGGCCACCGCCAGCGTCAGCGGGACGCCGCTCGACGCTTCCCACAGCACCGGTTCGCCCGACACGGCGTCCACCCCGGTGATCAGCAGCCGGGTGTCCGGCCACGCGTCCGTGCCGACCAGGTACCGCATGCTCGCGCGATGGCGCTCCGCGGGCGGCGCCGCCGCGTCCAGCGCCAGGCGCCCGATCCGCCGCCTGGCCTCGTCCGGTTCCAGTCCCGGCGTGCCGCCCACCTCGAACACCCGCGCCATCACCGAGCCGTCCACCGGCGCGGGCGGCTCGCTCGGCGGCGGCAGTTCGGCCAGCGCCGCCAGGTCTCGGCCCGTGGTGATCGCGGCTCCGGCGATGGCGCCCGCCGACGTGCCGACGACCACCCCCGCGTCCGTCGGCTCCACGCCCGCCTTGCGCAGCCCCGCCGCCAGCCCGATCAGCCACGCCGTCCCGACCGGGCCGCCAGGGCCGAGCGCCAGCGCCCAGCCGTTCTCGTCGTCTGTCATGGCAGTGAGCCTAGGAGCCCGCTTTGCAAGGGCGCATCAGTCAGGCGACCGGGCCGCGGTGACGGGCCACAAGATTCTTGACATCAAGATAGCGGCGGGGCATCATGTCTCTTGATGTCGAGAGAAACCGCGGCCGTGTGGGACCCCGCGCAGTACGGGGTCTTCGGCGACGAGCGCGCCAGGCCCTTCAACGAACTCGCCGGACGGCTCGGCGGCCCCCCGCCCGCCCGCGTCGCCGACCTCGGCTGCGGGAGCGGCGAACTCACCGCCACCCTCGCCGCCCGCTGGCCGGACGCCGTCATCGACGCCCTCGACAGCTCCCCCGAGATGATCGCCGCCGCGCGCGAGCACGAGATCCCGGGACGGCTGGCCTTCCGCGTCGCCGACGTCGCCGCCTGGGAGCCCGAGCAACCGGTCGACCTCGTCATCTCCAACGCCGTCCTGCAGTGGGTCCCCGAGCACCCCGACCTGCTGCCACGGTGGGTCGACGCGCTCGCCCCCGGCGGACGCCTCGCCTTCCAGGTCCCCGGCAACTTCGACGCGCCCAGCCACGTCCTGCTGCGCGAGATGGGCCGATCCCCGAAGTGGGGCGGCAGAATTGCGCACCTGCAGCACGACGCGCCCGTCCTCGACCCCGCCGGCTACCTCGACCTCCTTGCCCGCCTCGGATGCGCCGTCGACGCCTGGGAGACCACCTACACGCAGGTGCTCCAGGGCGAGGATCCCGTCCTCGAATGGGTCAAGGGCACCGCGCTGAGGCCCGTCCTCTCCGCGCTCGGCCCGGACGAGGCCGGCGAGTTCCTCGCCGAGTACCGGGAGAGGCTCAGGCGGGCCTATCCCGCCGCCCCCTACGGCACCGTGTTCCCGTTCCGGAGGATCTTCGTGATCGCGGCCAGGAACGACCCCTAGACGGGACGCCGCCCGCCTGCCCGAGGGAAGCGACTCTGTTCCCCTGCGGTGCGCCACCTCCGGCGGACGGGCGGCGTCCGTACGACCCGGCTCGCGACCCGAGACCGGCGACCCCGGCCGGCGGCCTTCCGGACGAACTCCGGAAGGCCGCCGGCGCGCCACGTCCGGAGGCAACCATGATCACCGGCGTCCACCACGTGCAGCTCGCCGCACCGCCCGGCAGCGAGGACCGGCTCCGCGCCTTCTACGGCGGCGTCCTCGGCCTCGAAGAGGTCCCCAAACCGCCCGAACTCGCCAAGCGCGGCGGCGCCTGGTTCCGCGGCCCCGGGGTCGAACTCCACCTCGGCATCGAGCCCGGCTTCCGGCCCGCCCGCAAGGCGCACCCGGGCCTGCTCGTCGACGACCTCGACGCCCTCGCGGCCCGCCTGCGGGCCGCCGGCCACGACGTCACGCCCGACGACCTGTTCCCGGGCCACCGCCGCTTCTACGCCGACGACCCCGTCGGGAACCGGCTGGAGTTCCTGCGGCCCTCAGGCTGACGGGTCCGCGAGCTCCTCGAAGTCGCGCCGCGCCCGCCGCTGGGCCTTCTCCGCCTTCGCCGCCGCCTTCTCCTCGGCCCGCTCCGCCTTCGCGGCGGCCTTCTCCGCGCGCTTCTCCTGCCGCTCCATCTCCTTGCGGCGCCGGCGCGGATCCAGCGACGGCCTCGGCTCCAGCCCGGACAGCCCGTTCCAGGCCAGGTTCACGATGTGCGCGGCCACGTCCTCGCGGCGCGGCTTGCGGACGTCCAGCCACCACTGGCCCGTCAGCGCCACCATGCCCACCAGGCTCTGCGCGTACAGCGACGCGAACTTGTCGTCGTACCCGTGGCGGTCGAACTCCTGCGCCAGTATGTACTCGACCTCGCCCGCGATCTCGCTCAGCAGGCTCGCGTAGCTGCCGGTCCCCGTCCCGCCGTGCGAGTCGCGGACGAGGATCCGGAACCCGTCCGGACGCTCCTCGATGTACTCCAGCAGCGCCAGCGCCGCCTTCTCCAGCTTGCTCCGGTAGTGCACCACCGAGTTCAGCGAGTCGGTGACGAGCCCCAGCAGCCGCTCGAACTCCCGGTCGACGACGACCGCGTAGAGCCCCTCCTTGCCGCCGAAGTGCTCGTACACCACCGGCTTGGACACCCCGGCCGCCGACGCGATCTCCTCGACCGAGGTGCCGTCCAGGCCGCGCTCGGCGAACAGCGTCCGGCCGATCTCGAGGAGCTGCTCGCGGCGTTCCTTGCCGGTCATCCGCTTCCTGCGGATCCTGGGAACGGGTTCTGTCACAGGATCAATTGTGGCGGTCAAGCCGCCTGCTTCGTGCGCTTGGCGGCGAGCCGCTCCTGGTTCGGCCAGCGGACGTCGCGGGCCAGACCGAGCTTCTCGAACATCCAGATGATGCGCGCGCTGATGTCGACCTGCCCCTTCAGCACGCCGTGCCGCGCGCAGGTCGGGTCCGAGTGGTGCAGGTTGTGCCACGACTCGCCCAGCGACGGGATCGCCAGCCACCACACGTTGCGCGACTTGTCCCGGACCTCGAACTCCTCCTTGCCGAACGTGTGGCAGATCGAGTTGATGGACCACGTGACGTGGTGGACCATCGTGATCCGGACGAACCCGGCCCAGAACAGCGCCGTGAGGAAGCCCGCCCACGACATGGTGACGAGCCCGCCGATCAGCGCCGGGAGCAGGAACGACACCGCGACCAGGCCCGGGAAGGCCAGGTGGATGCGCCGGATGTCGCGGTCGTCGAGCAGGTCCTTGGCGAACCGCTGCTTGGAGGTGCGGTTGGCGTCGAACAGCCACCCGTAGTGCGCCCAGGCGAGGCCCTTGGCCAGCGCCTTCCAGTCGTCGCCGAACCGCCACGGCGAGTGCGGGTCGAACTCCTTGTCCGAGTGCTTGTGGTGCCGCCGGTGGTCGGCGACCCACGTGATGACCGGACCCTCGATGGCCAGGCTCCCGGCCAGCGCCATGAAGATCTTCAGGCCGCGGGTGGCCTTGAAGGACCCGTGGGTGAAGTAGCGGTGGTAGCCGACCGTGATGCCCCCGGCCGACAGGAGGTAGAAGACGGCCATGAGCGCGACGTCCGTCCAGCCGAGAAACCGGCCCCAGGCCAGCGGGACGGCGGCGAACAGTGCCAGGAAGGGCACCGCGGTGAACACGGCGACCAGCGCCCGTTCCGCGTTGCCGCGCTTCTGGGGCGCGAGTTCGGGACGCCGCTGCGGGCGGGGCGGATCCATCGTCGGAGCGGTTGTCATGCGTCATCACTTCCTGTGACTCGGGCAGCCTTACCTACGCCAACGTAACCTACGAGACCGTAGGTTGTGCAGAGCCGAACCGTAAAATGAGCGGGAAACTGCCTCTTCGGCCACACAACTCTCTTGCGGAACGGAGGGTCGACGAGCCACCGCGGAAGGACGGTCGGGCGTGGGCCCTCGCCCTGACCGTACGCGCCGTGCGAAGTGCTCCCTCGCCGGATCGCGGTAGGCGACGCCTCCGGAGCCGGTTGCTCCGGGCTCGCCGACCGCCGCGTCTCCGCGGAGACCGGTGCGCCGCTCGACCGGGCCCTGGCCGCTCGGCACGCAGTTTGCTTGCTCGATGACACACGTTCTAAACCAACCCGGACAAAACGGCCTCGGTGCGAGGTGCTGCCGGCCGATGAACCCGCGGTGCCGTGCTCGGAGGCCTCCGGGGCACGCCTGATCGGCCGTTCCGGGGGAGGTTCTCAGCGAGGTTTCGCCGACCGCGGCGGGCGAAGGCGATAAGTGTGGGGTCGTGCGGCCCGCACCGGTATCGTGGGCCCTTGCAGGCGCCCTCGCGATGGCGATGAGCCCTGCTGGTCCGCCGTAGCGTAACGGGTAACGCAGCTGATTTTGGTTCAGAAGAGTCCAGGTTCGAGTCCTGGCGGCGGAGCTGTCGGAAATGTCCCGAGGGGTGGCCCTCGGGTGGGTGATGGGGTGACAGGAGCGGGGCGGGCGGTATCCTGCCCGTGTCGGGTTCGCCCCGGCCTGCCGTGTCGTGATGTCGCAGGTGGGCGGGCCCGCGACCGATCCCCGTCCGCGATGCCGAGGAGCCTCCTTGTGAGCGCTGCGAGCCGCCCGGCCGCCGTCATCGTCCTCGCCGCGGGCGAGGGCACCCGGATGAAGTCCCGTACCTCGAAGGTGCTGCACGAGCTGTGCGGGCGCAGCATGCTCGGCCACGTGCTGGCCGCCGCCCGCGAGCTGGAGCCCGAGCGGCTCGTCGTGGTCGTCGGGCACCGGCGCGAGCAGGTCGTCGAGCACCTCGCCGAGCACGCGCCGGACGCGGAGGCCGCCGTCCAGGAGCAGCAGGGCGGGACGGGCCACGCCGTGCGGATGGCGCTGGAGCACACGGGCGCGCTGAACGGGACGGTCGTGGTGACGAACGGCGACCACCCGCTGCTGCGCGGCGAGACGCTGCGGGCGCTCGTCGAGGCGCACGAGGACGAGGGCAACGCCGTCACCGTGCTGACGACCGAGATGCCCGACGCGACCGGCTACGGGCGCATGGTCCGGGCGGCGGACGGCAGCGCCGAGGCGATCGTGGAGCACAAGGACGCCACCGAAGAGCAGCGCGCCATCAGCGAGATCAACGTCGGCATGTACGCGTTCGACGGCGCGCTCCTGGCGGACGCGCTGAAGCGGGTGACCACCGACAACGCGGGCGGCGAGGAGTACCTCACCGACGTGGTGGCGATCCTGCGCGGCGACGGTCACCGGGCGGGCGCGCATCTGGCCGCCGACTGGGTGGAGACCCAGGGCGTCAACGACAAGGTCCAGCTGGCGCAGGCGCGCAGGCAGCTGAACGACCGGATCCTCGAAGCGCACATGCGGGCCGGCGTCACCATCGTCGACCCGGCGTCCACGTGGATCGACGTGCAGGTGACCGCCGAGCCGGACGCCGAGATCCACCCCGGGACGCAGCTGCACGGCCGGACGCATCTGGGCGAGGGCGCGCGGATCGGCCCGGGCTGCACGCTGACCGACACGGTGGTCGGCGCCGGCGCGTCGGTGACCAACGCGGTGTGCGTGGAAGCGGAGATCGGGCCGGAGGCCTCGGTCGGGCCGTACGCCTACCTGCGGCCCGGGACGCGGCTGGCGCCCAAGGCCAAGATCGGGACGTACGTCGAGACCAAGAACGCCGACATCGGCGAGGGCACGAAGGTGCCGCACCTGACCTACGTGGGCGACGCCGAGATCGGCGCGGGCTCGAACATCGGCGCGAGCTCGGTGTTCGTCAACTACGACGGTGTGCAGAAGCACCGCAGCGTCATCGGCTCCCATGTGAAGGTCGGCAGCGACAACATGATCGTGGCGCCGGTGACGATCGGGGACGGCGCCTACACCGCGGCCGGCTCGGTGATCGTCCAGGACGTCCCGCCGGGGGCCATGGCGGTCGCGCGGGGGCGGCAGCGCAACGTCGAGGGCTGGGTCGAGCGCAGGCGGGCGGGGACGCCCGCGGCCGAGGCGGCCCGGCGTGCCCGGGAGGGCGAGGAGGACGCGCGGTAGCGCGCCCGATGAGGACTGCCCCGCCGCAGGGCGGGGAGGTGGAGGACGACGGCGTCTTCCGGAACAACAGAGAGCCGCCCGACGTGAGAGCGGCTCGGTCACAAGACGACCGCGCACCGGACTCTTTGGCGCGCGGGTAGTGGGGACAACCACCCACATGTAGGGCATAGTTCCATTGAGGGGGAGTTGTCAGAGGTGAGTGGGATCAAAACGAGCGGCCAGAAGAAGCTGATGCTCTTCACCGGCCGAGCCCACCCTGACCTGGCCAGGGAAGTAGCCGACAACCTCCAGGTCGAGCTGACGCCGACGTCCGCCTACGACTTCGCCAACGGCGAGACGTTCGTGCGGTTCCTGGAGTCGGTGCGCGGCTCCGACGCGTTCGTGGTCCAGAGTCACACGGCTCCCATCAATCAGTGGATCATGGAGCAGCTGATCATGGTGGACGCGCTGAAGCGCGCGTCGGCCAAGCGGATCACGGTGGTGGCGCCGTTCTTCGGCTACGCCCGGCAGGACAAGAAGCACCGCGGCCGCGAGCCGATCTCGGCGCGGCTGATGGCCGACCTGTTCAAGACGGCGGGCGCCGACCGGCTGATCACGGTGGACCTGCACACCGCGCAGATCCAGGGCTTCTTCGACGGCCCGGTGGACCACCTGTTCGCGCTGGACCTGCTGGCCAGGCACTTCGAGAGCCGGCTGGACACCTCCCAGGTCACGGTGGTCGCGCCGGATGCGGGCCGGGTGCGGGTCACCGAGCGGTGGAGCGACCGGCTGGGCGGCGTCCCGATGGCGATCATCCACAAGAAGCGCGACCCGGACGTGGCGAACGAGGTCAAGGTGTTCGACGTGGTCGGCGAGGTCGCGGGCCGCACCTGCGTCGTGGTGGACGACATGATCGACACCGGCGGGACGATCGTGAAGGCGGCGGACGCGCTGTTCGACCAGGGCGCGACGAAGGTGGTCGTGGCGGCGACGCACGGCGTGCTGTCGGGTCCGGCGGTGGACCGGCTGAAGAACTCCCGGATCTCCGAGGTGGTGCTGACGAACACGCTGCCGATCCCGGAGGAGAAGCAGTTCGACAAGCTCACGGTGCTGTCGATCGCTCCGCTGGTCGCGCGGGCGATCAACGAGGTGTTCTCCGACGGCTCGGTCACGAGCCTCTTCGGCGGCCACAGCTAGGTCTTCGTTCCGGCCGCGTCGTCCGGCGCGGCGCGAGGCACCGGGATCGGTCCCGGCATGGGCGTGATGGGCGCGGCGGCGCCCATGGCGCAGGCAGGGCCTTGGCGTTGGGCGTTGCCGTGTTGGGCTAGACTTGTGCAACCGCGTATGCCCCAGGACGTTCAAGTGCGGTGCCGGCGCAGGGGCCGCACTCCCCGGGGAACGCAAACGAATCTTTGAGCGCGCCCGCCTTCGACGGCGCGCGAGGATCGCAACGCTCTGTCCGTAGCGGACGTCCGATGGCGGACGGCCGTGGATCGCAACAACGAGGAGTTTTCGCCGTGTCCGAGGTACGCATTGCCGCCGAGCCGCGCACCGAGTTCGGTAAGGGTGCCGCGCGGCGCACCCGCCGGGCCGGCAAGGTGCCCGCCGTCCTCTACGGTCACGGCACCGACCCGCAGCACATCTCGCTGCCGGGCCACGACCTGATGCTGGCCCTGAAGACGCCGAACGTGCTGCTGACCATCGAGGGCCTCGGCGGCGGCGCCGAGCTGGCGCTGCCGAAGGACGTCCAGCGCGACCCGGTCAAGGGGTTCCTGGAGCACGTCGACCTGCTGCTGGTGAAGCGCGGCGAGAAGGTCGTCATCGATCTGCCGGTCAACCTGGTCGGCGACGTCGTCCCGGGCGGCGTCGTCCAGCAGGAGCTGGTCCAGGTGTCGGTCGAGGCGGAGGCGACGAAGATCCCCGAGGCCGTGGACCTGTCCATCGAGGGCCTCGAGGTCGGCACGCAGGTGCTGGCCGGCGACCTGAAGCTGCCGTCGGGCGTGACGCTGCAGGTCGACGCCGAGGCCCTCGTCCTGCAGATCGCCGACGCGACGGCGTCGGCGGGCGCGACGGAGACCGAGGCCGAGGCGGCCGAGGCGGCCGAGGCCGCGGCCGCGGCTTCCGAGGCCGAGGGCGAGGCCGCCGCCGAGTGACGGCGGCGCCGCCGGGCCCTCGCGGCCCGGCGCGCGGCCGCGTCGGATGGCGGGCCGCACGGTACTTCCACGGCCTCCGCGGGTGTGCGCACCGGCGGAGGCCGTGTTCGCGTGTGTGAGGAGTGCGGGTGGACGCGGATCTCTGGCTCGTCGTGGGGCTGGGCAACCCGGGGCCGTCGTATGCGAAGAACCGGCACAACGCGGGGTTCATGGTGCTGGACGTGCTCGCGGAGCGCGCCGGGGGCCGGTTCAAGTCGCACCGGGCGCGGGCGGACGTGCTGGAGGGCCGTCTCGCCGGGGCGCGGGTGGTGCTGGCGAAGCCGCGTTCGTTCATGAACGAGTCGGGCGGTCCGGTGAAGGGGCTGCGGGACTTCTACAAGGTGCCGGTGGAGCGGCTGGTCGTCGTCCACGACGAGCTGGACATCCCGTTCGGCGCGGTGCGGTTGAAGCAGGGCGGCGGCGACAACGGCCACAACGGGCTGCGGTCCGTCACCAAGTCGCTGGGCGCGAAGGACTACCTGCGCGTGCGGTTCGGGGTGGGGCGGCCGCCGGGGCGGATGGACGCGGCGGCGTTCGTGCTGAAGGACTTCTCCTCGACGGAGCGCAAGGAGCTCGGCTTCGAGGTGGACCGGGCGGCCGACGCGGTCGAGGCGCTGCTGTCCGACGGACTGGCCGCGGCGCAGAACGCCTTCCATGCCGGATGACGCGATGCGCGGTGACTTCCATGCCGGATGAGTTTCATGCCGGATGACCGGATCCGGACGCCGTTCCGCGACCGGGCGGTCGCCGTGCGTATGGTGATCAAGGGTACGCGAGGTGCTTATTCGTACGCGTTCGCCCGCGTTTGTATGCATTGGTGGGGTGGTGTCCGCGTTTCCCCCGTGACCACGGCAAAGCGGCCGTAAGATGCAGGTCGATTGAGGTTCGGGCTTTCGTGTGAACCTCAGGCTGCGCTCAACCGTCTTCGGTGTGAATCGCGCTGACGGGGCGCGCGTTACAGGGGATTGGTGAGTGGTTTATGGCCGTCGTTGACAAGGTCCAGACCGAGTCATCGATCCGCCATGAGCACGAGCGCGCGTCGTCGCCGAACTGGAGCAGGACCTACCGCCGGCTCGCGCGGGGCCTCGACTTCGCCAGCATGCTGATGGCCGGCGTCATCGCCTTCGTGCTCAGGTTCCCGGGCGTCCCGACGGAGCTCGACGCGCCGTACGTGGTCCTGACCGTGGCCCTGCCCGTGCTGTGGCTGCCGACGCTGGTGCTGTGCCGGGCGTACCAGCCGCGGTACGTGGGCGTCGGGTACGAGGAGTTCCACCGGGTGCTGCGCGCCGGGTTCATCCTGACGGCGGTGGTCGCGATCGTGGCGTACGCCACGAAGACCGACGTCGCGCGCGGCTACGTGGTGATGGCGCTGCCGCTCGGCACGTTCCTGGCACTGCTGGCGCGCTACCGGCTGCGCAAGTGGCTGCACAAGAAGCGCTGGCACGGCGAGTGCATGCGGCGGGTCGTCGCGGTGGGGCACCGCACGTCGGTGTCCGACCTGATCCGGTTGCTGCAGAAGAAGCGCTACCACGGGATGGACATCGCCGCGGTGTGCCTGCCCCCGGTGCTGGCGGCGGGCGAGGACGCGGTCGCCGAGGTGGAGGGCGTCCCGGTGCTGGGCGACTTCAGCCAGGCGGCGGCGGTCGCGGAGCGGATCGGCGCCGACTCGGTGGCCGTGCTGGCGTGCCCGGAGATGGACGGCGTGGCGCTGCGCCGGCTGGCGTGGCAGATCGAGCGCAACGACGTCGAGCTGGTCGTGGCGCCCGCGCTGATGGACGTGACCGGGCCGCGGATCTCGATCCGCCCGGTGTCGGGGCTGCCGCTGCTGCACGTGGAGCACCCGGAGCTGGACGGCGGCCGCAAGGTGCTCAAGGGCCTGGTCGACCGGGTGGTCGCGCTCGGCGGGCTGGTGGCGCTGAGCCCGCTGCTGCTGCTGATCGCCGTCCTGATCAAGATGTCCGGGGAGGGCCCGGTGCTGTTCCGGCAGACCCGCGTGGGGCGCGGGGGCCGGGAGTTCACGCTGCTGAAGTTCCGCACGATGGTCGCCGACGCCGAGGCGCGGCGGATGGAGCTGCTGTCGGCGAACGACAACGACGGGGTGCTGTTCAAGATCCGGCAGGACCCGCGGGTGACGCGGGTGGGGCGCCGGCTGCGCCGGTACTCGCTGGACGAGCTGCCGCAGCTGATCAACGTGCTGCGCGGCGAGATGTCGCTGGTGGGGCCGCGCCCGCCGCTTCCGGAGGAGGTCGCCCAGTACGGCGGGGACGTCTACCGGCGGCTGGTGGTCAAGCCGGGCCTGACCGGGCTGTGGCAGGTGAGCGGCCGCTCGGACCTGTCGTGGGAGGAGTCGGTCCGCCTCGACCTGCGGTACGTGGACAACTGGAGCCTGGCCCTGGACCTGCAGATCATGTGGAAGACGTGGTCGGCGGTGTTCCGCGGATCCGGCGCGTACTGAGCGGCGCGCCCGCCGCCCTCCGCACCGTGCCAGAGGCGGCCCCGGGCCCGTTCCGGGCCGGCCGCTGACCGGGACCTGGCCCGGTGGACCGGGCGCGCCGCATGAGAAAGTGGACCGAGCAGACCAGTCGAGTCGGGAATGTGATCTACAGATGACCGAGTCAGGGACGGTAGACGATCATTCGCTCGCGGCCGAGCTCGCCGGGGAGGCGGGCCGGCTGCTGCTGGGCGTGCGGGACGAGACGGGCTTCGCCGACGCGAAGGCCCTGAAGGACACCGGCGACCTGCGCGCGCACGAGTACCTGATGGCGGCGCTGGCCGAGCGGTGTCCCGGCGACGCCGTCCTGTCCGAGGAGGGGCGGTCCTCGGTCGCGGGGAAGCGCTCCAAGGGCGACGACCGCGCCCCGACCCGCAACACCGCCGACGCGGAGCGGCTCACGGCCTCCCGCGTGTGGATCGTCGACCCCCTGGACGGCACCCGCGAGTTCTCCGAGGAGGGCCGCCGCGACTGGGCCGTGCACGTGGCGCTGTGGGAGCGGGACGCCTCCGGAGCCGGCCGCCTGGCCGCCGGGGCCGTGGCGCTGCCCGCACAGGGCCTCGTCCTCCGCACGGACGCGACGGGCGGCGCCTCGCTCGTCCGGACGGACCTCACCGGCTCCGACCCGGTCACGGGCGGGAGCGGGTCCGCCGCCGCGCCGCCGCCGCGCGAGGTCCCGCTGAACGTCCCGGCGCCGGACGCCGGCAAGCTCCGCATCGCGGTGAGCCGCACGCGCCCGCCGGAGTTCGTGCGGCGGCTCGCGGAGGCGATCGAGCCGGACGTGGAGCTGGTGCCGATCGGGTCGGCCGGCGCGAAGATCTCCGCGGTGCTGCTCGGCGAGGTGGACGCCTACGTGCACGCGGGCGGCCAGTACGAGTGGGACTCCGCCGCCCCGGCGGCGGTGGCGCTCGGCGCTGGGGCGCACGCGTCCCGCGTCGACGGGTCGCCGCTCCGCTACAACCGGGAGGACCCCCGGCTCCCGGATATCCTGGTGTGCCATCCCGGGTCGGCATCGACGCTGCTGACCGGCATCCGGGAAGTGAGCGGCACGCTGCCCTGACGATCCGTCCCCAGGGCGGGACCGAACCGGCGAGAGCCGGCCGCCGTGCCACCGGTTGCATCTGCCAGAACAGCGTGGAAAGAGCCCCAGACCATGCAGCGTTACGATTACCTGCTGTCCCAGCTGGACATCCTCGAAGCCGAGTCGATCCATATCTTCCGAGAGGTGGCGGCCGAGTTCGAACGGCCGGTGCTGCTGTTCTCGGGCGGCAAGGACAGCATCGTCATGCTGCGCCTCGCCCAGAAGGCCTTCTGGCCCGCCCCGATCCCGTTCCCGGTGATGCACGTCGACACGGGCCACAACTTCCCCGAGGTGATCGAGTTCCGCGACCGCCGGGTGGCCGAGCTCGGCGTCCGGCTGATCGTGGCCTCGGTGCAGGACGCGATCGACAGCGGCCGGGTGGTGGAGCAGAAGGGCCGCCGCGCGTCCCGGAACCGGCTCCAGATCACGCCGCTGCTGGACGCGATCGAGCAGCACCAGTTCGACGCGGCGTTCGGCGGCGCGCGGCGCGACGAGGAGAAGGCCCGCGCCAAGGAGCGGGTGGTGTCCTTCCGGGACGAGTTCGGCCAGTGGGACCCGAAGAACCAGCGCCCGGAGCTGTGGAACCTGTTCAACACCAAGATCGTGCAGGGCGAGCACGTCCGGGTGTTCCCGCTGTCGAACTGGACCGAGCTCGACATCTGGGACTACGTGCGCCGCGAGGAGCTGGAGCTCCCGCCGATCTACTTCGCGCACACCCGGCGGGTGTTCGAGCGGGACGGGCTGCTGCTGGACGCCGAGACGGGGTTCGCGAACCGCGGCGACGACGAGCCGGAGTTCTCCGCGACCGTCCGGTACCGGACGGTCGGGGACGCGTCCTGCACGGGCGCGGTGAAGTCGAACGCGGGGACGCTGGACGAGGTGATCGAGGAGATCGCGGCGACGCGGATCACCGAGCGCGGCCAGACCCGCGCCGACGACCGCACCAGTGAGGCCGCCATGGAGGACCGCAAGAAGGAGGGCTACTTCTGATGGCCAGCGCGAACGACCGGCCCGCCGAGGCCTCGTCGGCCACGGCCCCGTCGGCCAAGACGATGGACCTCCTGCGGTTCGCGACCGCCGGCAGCGTCGACGACGGCAAGTCCACGCTGATCGGCCGGCTGCTGTTCGACTCCAAGTCGATCTTCGAGGACCAGCTGGAGTCGGTGGAGAAGACCAGCGCCGACCGCGGCGAGGAGTACACGAACCTGGCGCTGCTGACCGACGGCCTGCGGGCCGAGCGGGAGCAGGGCATCACCATCGACGTGGCGTACCGGTACTTCGCGACGCCGCGCCGCAAGTTCATCATCGCCGACACCCCGGGGCACATCCAGTACACCCGCAACATGGTGACGGGCGCCTCCACCGCCGACCTGGCGATCATCCTGGTGGACGCCCGCAAGGGCATCCTGGAGCAGTCGCGCCGGCACGCGTTCCTCACCACGCTCCTCCAGGTCCCGCACCTGGTCGTGGCGATCAACAAGATGGACCTGGTCGACTACGAGCGGGGCGTGTACGAGCGGATCGTGGACGAGTTCACGGCGTTCGCCTCCAAGCTGGAGGTCACCGACCTGACGTTCATCCCGATCTCGGCGCTGCACGGCGACAACGTCGTCGAGCGCAGCGTGAACATGCCGTGGTACGAGGGGTCGTCGCTGCTGCACCACCTGGAGCACGTGCACATCGCCTCCGACCGCAACCTGATCGACGTGCGGTTCCCGGTGCAGTACGTGGTCCGCCCGCACGCGTCCACGGACCCCGAGCTGCACGACTACCGCGGCTACGCGGGCCAGGTCGCGGGCGGCGTGCTGAAGCCGGGCGACGAGGTCGTGCACCTGCCGTCCGGGCTGACCACGACGATCACCCATATCGACGGGCCGGGCGGGCCGGTGGCGGAGGCGTTCGCGCCGATGTCGGTGACGCTGCGCCTCGCCGACGACATCGACATCTCCCGCGGCGACATGATCGCCCGTCCGAACAACCGGCCCGAGACCGCGCAGGACATCGACGCGATGGTCTGCTGGATGACCCCGGACCGCACCCTCACCCCGCGCACGAAGCTGGTCATCAAGCACACGACCCGCACCGCGAAGGCGATGGTGAAGGAGCTCCACTACCGGCTGGACGTCAACACCCTGCACCGCGACGACCAGGCGGCGGCCCTCGGCCTGAACGAGATCGGCCGCGTCTCCCTGCGGGTGACGCAGCCGCTGTTCGTCGACGACTACGGCCGCAACCGCCTCACCGGCGGCTTCATCCTGATCGACGAGGCCACCAACAACACCGTCGCCGCCGGGATGATCACCGGCGCGCGCTGACCGGTCGCCGCGGGGCCCGCCCGGCCCCGCGGCCGCGTCCCCCCGAATCCCCTCCGACCCCCTCGAACCCCTACGACAAGGCAGGCCCTCGATGCCCCCGTCCGTCGGAGTCGTGCTCCCCACGCACAACCGGCCGGAGCTGCTGCGCCGCGCGCTGGAATCGGTGCTGGCGCAGGACTACGAGGGCGAGGTGCGCGCGGTCGTCGTCTTCGACCGGGCCGAACCCGACATGTCCCTCGCGGGGGACCGCGTCGAGGTCGTCCGCAACACCCGGGCGCCGGGCCTCGCGGGCGCCCGCAACTCCGGCGTCCTCGCCCTCGGGACCGACCTGGTCGCGTTCTGCGACGACGACGACCTGTGGCTGCCCGGCAAGCTCGCCGCGCAGGTGAAGGCCCTGGAGGGCGAGCCGGACGCCGTGCTGTGCAGCTCCGGCATCCTGATCGACTTCGACGGGCGGGAGCTGCCCCGGCTGGCCGGCACGGACCGCGTCACCTACGACGCGCTGATCCGCGACCGGATGATGAGCGTCCACTCCTCCACCTACGTGGCGCGCCGCGAGCCGCTCATCGAGATCGGCATGGTGGACGAGTCGATCCCCGGCAGCCAGGGCGAGGACTGGGACCTCGCGCTCCGCGCCGCCCGCCGCCACCCGGTGCTGAACGTCGACGAGCCGTACGTCCGGGTCCTGTGGGGGCTGACGTCGTACTACGCGCAGGCGTGGGAGACGAAGGTGGCCGCCCTGGAGTGGTTCCTGGAGCACTACCCGGAGATCTCCGAGGAGCCGGGCGCGGCCGGGCGCGTCTACGGGCAGCTCGCCTTCGGCTGCGCGACCGTGGGGCGCCGCAAGGACGCGCTGCGCTGGTCGGCGCGTGCCCTGAAGGCGAACCCGGCCGAGCGCCGCGTCCCGTTCGCGCTGGCCGTGGCGTCCGGGGTCGTGTCCGGCAAGCGCGTCCTGCTGGCCCTGCACACCCGGGGCCGCGGCATCTGACGGGCTATGCCGATTCCCCGGCTTTCTCCACCTTGACCCACGTCGCGCCGGTAATGTCAATGGCCATCTCAGCGTTGAAGGAGCCTCTTCCGTGAACCACTTCTCGCGCCGCATCGTCGCGTCCGGGACGCTGGCGCTGGCCTTGGCGCCGGCGTTCGGAATGACCGCCGCGCCCGCCTTCGCGGGCGTCGACCTCGACGCGGTCGCCGAGGGCATCAGCGAGAGCGGCTACTACGTCGACTCCCACGCCAAGTACTACCAGTCGGACGGCGCGCAGGAGCTGCTCCGCTCGGCGCAGGGCCGGTCCGTCGCGGTCTTCATCGCGATCCTTCCCCCCGGCGACGACGCGGGGCAGGTGCTGAGGCAGCTCCCTGGCCTGATGAAGCGGAAGGGCACCTACGCGGTGCTGGCCGGCGACCAGCTGCGGGTGTCCTCCACGGCGCTTCCGGCCGCCCGGGTGAAGACCATCTACGACGGGGCCGTGAAGGGCAGCAAGGGCAAGCCCGACCTCGCGCTGCTGAAGTTCGTGCAGACGCTCCCGGAGTCGAAGTACGCGCCGCCGAAGCCCGGCAAGCCCGGCAACAACGGCAAGCCCGCCCCGGAGGCGTCGGTCAAGCAGGAGCAGGAGGAGGAGCGGACGCTCGCCCAGTCGCAGCCGACCGGCCCCGCCGCCGGCGCGGAGGTCCAGAAGAAGGACGACGGCTCGGCCATGCCGTACCTGCTCGGCGGGGGCGGCGCGGTGGTCGTGGCCGCCGCCGGGGCCGGATTCCTGCTGTGGCGCCGCCGCTCCGCGACCCCGGCACCCGCCGGAGCCCCGACCGGAGCCCCGGCCCCCGGCGCCGCCGCGTCCCAGCCCCCCGCCCCCGGCCCCCAGCCCCCCACGGGAGGCCCCCAGCCTCCCGCAGCCGGCTCTGAGCCCGGCGGAACCACCCCCGAGCCGCCCAAGACCCCCTGAGGGCTTGTAAGGGGCTCCGGGCTGAGTTGAGGGGCGTTCAGGGCTTCGTCAGCAGGATTAGGTGGCGTTCGCCGACGCCTACCGACAGGGCGTCGGGCGGGGGCGTGCCCTCGGCCGTCATCACCGTGCCGGGGCGGCTGCGGGGCGTCCTCTTCCCGGAGCCGAGTTGGCCGCTGCCGCCCGCGCCCCAGGTCAGCAGGGTCCCGTCGGCGAGGATCGCGGCGCCGTAGGCCTCGCCCGCGAACACCCGGATGGCGCGGCGCAGCTTCGGGCCGCCGCGTCCGACGACGGTGACGGGGACGGTGCTCGGCCGCACCGTGCCGTCCCCGAGCTGGCCCGCGGTGTTGTTGCCCCACGCGACGACGGTGCCGTCCTTGCGGAGCGCGTAGTTGTGCTTCTCCGCCGCGGCGACCGCGGCGACCCCGTCGAGGACGCCCTTGCCGCCCACGCCCGAGACGAGGGCGGGCGTGAGCCGGTCCCGGCGCGAACCGTCCCCGAGCTGGCCGAGCTCGTTGTGCCCCCAAGAGGCGACCCGCCCGTCGCGCAGCAGCGCCAGCCCGTGCTGGCCGCCGATCGCGATGCGGACGACGCCGTCCAACCGCGCGGCGCCGTCCAGGCCGCGCACCGGCACGGGCAGGGCCCGGTCCTCGCGGGTGCCGTCGCCGACCATGCCGTAGGCGTTGGCGCCCCACGCGAGCACCCGCCCGTCGCCGAGCAGCGCCAGCTCGGTGTGCCCGTCCGCCGCGATCGCCGCCACGCCGGTGAGCGGCCCGCGCCCGTCCGGCGCCCGTACGGTCGTCGGGACGAGCGGGGCCCCGCGCTCGCCGGTGCCGCGCTGCCCGGACGACGACTCGCCCCAGGTCACGACGGTGCCGTCCTTGCGCAGCGCCATGGAGAAGTCGTTGTTGGCACTGACCGCGACGGCGTCGTCCAGCCGGCCGGGACGCCCGTCCGGCGCGCGGACGGGGACGGGGACGCCGCTGTCACGCGTGGTGCCGTCGCCGAGCTGGCCGTCGTCGTTGGCGCCCCACGCGACGACCTCGCCGCCGTCGAGGACGGCCAGCGAGTGGCGGCCGCCGCCCGCGACGGCGACGGCGCGGTCGAGCCGGCCCCGGCCGCCGGCGCCGGTCACCGGGCCGAGCCGGGGATCGGCGGCCGCTCCCGTCCGGCCGAGCTGCCCGTCGGCGTTGAGGCCGCTCGTCCACACGGCGCCGCTCGGCCCGTCCACCGAACCGGCGGCGGGCGGCGGGGACACCAGCGGCTCCCCGGCGGGCGCCGCCGGCCCCCCGCACGCCGCCGCGGCCAGCAGCACCGGGACGGCGGCGAGCGCGGCGATCGAGCGGCGTGCCGGGGTCACGCCGCGCGGACGCAGGCGAACAGGTGCCTGGCGTAGTTGTCCTCGTACGGGGGGCGGGCGTCGTCGTCGGGGCCGAGGTCGATGATCTCGTCGAAGCCGGTGTTCTCCCGCAGGAACCGCGCGACGCGGGCGGGGTCCCAGCCGCGCAGGGACTCGGCGAACCACGCCTCGTTGTCCTGGCCGGTGTCGAAGAACAGCACCCGGCCGGTCGCGCGGTCCAGCAGCCGGATCAGCTCCTCGGCGCTGACCGAGCCGCGCCCGAGGACGAAGTGGTGCAGGAGGCTGAAGCAGGACACCACGTCCCAGCGGCCGGCGTCGTGCCCGCCGAGGAACTCGACGCAGTCGCCGGTGGAGATCGCGCCCTCCGGAAGTCCGTAGACGGCGCGGCCGAGCGGGACGGCCAGCGGGTCGCGCTCGATGCCCTCGGCGTCGAAGCCGCGCTCGGCCATCTTCGCGACGAACCAGCCGTAGCAGCTCGCGACGTCCAGGTAGCGGCCTCCGGTGAGGCCGCGCTCGCCGAGGAACGCGTCCATCTTCGCGAGCCGGTCGGTGCACTGCCGGACGGTCGTCCAGCCGGTCCTGAGCTCGGGCGCGTCGATCGGCTGGTAGAGCTCGTGGGTGCCGTCGAGCCAGCTCATCTTCAGCAGGAGGTCCTGCAGGGGCGTGGTGACGGGCAGCCACTTGGCGACGACGTTGGCACCGTCGGCGCCGCTCATCGCCGCGATGGCGAGCCGGTGGTGGCCGTCGAGGATCTGGTACTGGTCGGAGCCGCGGACGGGCGCGACGAGCACCGGGTCCTGCGGGCCGCTCTGCTGCGGGCGGGGCGCCGCGCCCGGCGCCTCCTCGCCCCGGTATCGCGAGACGAAGACGCGGGCGGCGGCGAGGACGCCCGCCTCGTCCGTGGCGCCGAAGTAGTCGCCGCCCGCCTCGATGCAGCGCAGCCCGAGCCGGCCGTAGCCGCTGGCGAGGATGTCGGCGTCGGTGAGCTCCGGACGCTCGTCGGCGAGCCGCAGCAGCCCGACGTGCGGGCCCTCCAGGAACGGGGTGGACGGCCACAGCAGGTCGTCGGTGCGGTCGGCGAACTCGCGGGCCGTCCAGCCGCCCTGCGCGCCGACGAGCAGCTGGTCGAACCGGACCGGCACCTTCCACGGGCGCCGCAGCACGGCGGTGGACACCGCGACGCGGGCCGCGGCCGGGATCGGCAGCGAGCGCCCGGCGTCGACCAGCCGCCCGTAGACCGGGCCGCTGGGGGCGAGGCCGCTCTTGCGAAGCACCGCGCGGGACTTGCGGCGCACTTGGTCAATTCCCGTGGGCATGGATGCTCCTGGCAGGTGTCGGGTCGGTGGCGGGGGACGCGGTGGCGCCCGCGGGTGCGGTGCGGCCGCGCCTCCCCGGCAGCAGGGAGGCGAAGGCGGTGAGGGACAGCCGCTCGCGGCCGACCCAGAGGAGGGCGAGGTACAGGAGCGCGCCCGGGACGAGCCCGGCGGCGAGGGCGGCCTCGCCGGAACCGGCGGCCAGCCGGACGGCCAGCGGCACCGCCGCGAAGCTGACCAGCGCGGAACCGCCCGCCCAGAAGAGCCCCGCGCTCGCCGGGGTCATGCCGAGGATCCTGCGGACCTGGACCAGGGCCAGCAGCGTCCGCACGAGCAGCCCGGCCGCCCGCGCCATCGCCGCCCCGGCGATCCCGAACGGCGGGATCAGCAGCACGTTCAGCACCAGGTTCACCCCGAGCGCGGCGCTCTGGTTGACCAGGCTGAGCCCGCTGCGGCCCGCCATCAGCAGCATCACGTCGCGGGCGCCGGTCGCGGTCGCGACGAGCATCGCCATCGCGAGGATCACCGTGACGACCTCGCCCGTCCCGCGGTAGCCGGGGCCGAAGGAGCCGACGTACACCGGCGCGCCGACCGCGATCGACAGGTGCACCGGCCAGGCGAGCGCGAGGTTCCAGGACGCGCACACCGCGAACACCCGCTGCGCGCCCGCGCGGTCGGCGAGCGCCATCAGCCGGCTCACCGCGGGCTGCATGACGTTCTGCACGGCCTGGGTGACGAGCTGGCTGATCACGATGAACCGGGTCGCGGCGGTGTAGATCGCCGCCTCGCGGGGCGAGCTGAGCGCCGCGACGAGCACGATGTCGGCGCGCTGGAACGCCGTCTGGCAGATCTGCGCGAACGCGCGCGGCGCCGTGAACCGCCAGAAGTCGCCCGCCAGCGGACGCCACCCGGACGCGGGCTCGTCGACCGCGGCGACCGGCGCCCCGGCACGACTCCGGCGGCTGATCTTCAGGTACCAGAGGCCGGCGACGGCGAGGCACGGCAGGTACGGCGCCGCCCACGCCAGCGCGAGCCACACCGCGTCGTCGGTGAGCAGCGCCGCCACGACGACCCCGGCGACCTGGAGCGTCTGCCGCAGGATCTTGTCGACGAGGACGGTGGGGCGCATCGAGCCGTGGCCGCGGGTCGCGGCGAGCAGCGCGTCGTGCGCCCCGGCGAGGGGCAGGAACAGCGCCAGCACCCGCACCATGCCCACGGCCTGGTGAGGGTCGTCGGCGCCGATGTGGCCCGCCGTCCACGGCGCGGTGAGGGCCAGCACGAGACCCGCGAGCAGCGCCGTCGCGGCGACCGGGACCAGCGCCACCGGCACCGTCCGCCGCGCCGCGGCGCGGTCGCCGAGCGCGAGGTGGCGGGGCAGCCAGCGCAGCAGGCCCGCGTCCGTGCCGAGGCCCGACACGGCCTGCAGGATGATGAACAGCGACGTCGCGGCGAAGAAGGTGCCAGCGATCCGCTGCGAGTACAGGTGCGCGACCAGGAAGACGAGCGCGAGGCCCTGGACGCCCGCGACGGCCGCGCCGACGAGGTTCAGGGCGCCGCCCCTGGCCAGCCTGTTCAGGTTCGGCCCGGCCGCCTGGGGCTTGGGCCCTTCGGCCGCCGGGGACTTCGGCTCGTCCGCCTCGGCGCCGCCGGATTCAGGGCCCGGCATGGCGGCCGGCCCTGTGCGGCTTCTTGCCGTAGCGGGGCGCGACCTCCGGGGCCGCGTCCCCCGAACCCGCGGGGGGCGTCCCGTCGGCGCCGTCCTCCGGCAGCTCCGGCGGCATGTACTTGGAGATGTCCTCCTGCGTCCGCGTCGAGGCGGATTCGAGCGTCGCCTCGGTCTCCGGGTCGGCCGGCTCGGCGGGCTCGGCGTCGGACGGCGCGACCGGGCGCGGACGCGCCGCGCCCGTGCCCTGGGTGACGTCCGTGGGGGAGACGGGCTTGGGGGCGACGGGCTTGCCCGGCCCGGACGGGGGGTCGAGCGCGGGCGGGAGGGGGCGCCGCCGCGCCTCCGGCTGCGGCGCACCGCGCCGCGGAGCCGCCGCCGGGCGCGCCTCGCTCGGCCGGGGCGGCTGCTTGACCTGCGGCAGTGCCTGCGTGACGAGGGTTCCGGGGTCGGCCGGGTCCTCGTCGGCCTCGTCCTGCGGAACGCGCGGCTGGTCGTCGGCCCACGCGAGGGGGGCCTCCGGGGCGCGGCGCTTGCCGCCCCCGCGCGTCTCAGGGTGGCGGGTCTCGGCTCCCCGGCCCTCACCGCCCTGCGGAGGACGGGACTGGCGGGCGGGAGCCTGGCGGGACCCGCGCCCGCCCCGCGGCTCCGGCGGCTCCAGCAGGGCGCCGAGCACCGTGACGCCGGCGCGCTCGGCCTCCACGTACGCCTGCCGCAGCTCCTCGCGGGTCGTGACGCCCTGGTTGATCACGAGCACGACCGCGTCGACGAAGGTGCACAGCGCCTGGGCGTCGGCGTCGTGCAGGCTCGCCGCGTTCACGATGAGGTACTCGCTGCGGCGGCGCAGGACCTTCACGGTCTCGCGCATCCGCGGGCCGCTGAACCGGTGCGCGGCCTCGCGGGCCCGCGGGCCGCGCGGCAGCAGCCGCAGCTGCGAGTCGGTGTGGATCAGCAGGGTCGCCGGGTCGGTGCCGCTGAGCAGCGTGTCCGACAGCCCCTTGCCGCCGGGACGCGCGCCGAACAGGGTGCTGACGTCGGCGTCCTCGGTGGTCGCGTCGATCATGATGGTCTTCGCGCCGGCGAAGGCGAGCGAGACCGCGAGGTTGGCGCTCGCCAGCCGGGCGCTGCCGCCGGGGGTGGCGTTGCTGACCAGCAGCGCCACCGGGGTCTGCGGCGCGGTCGCCACGACCGCGGCGCGCAGCCGCCGGTACGCCTCGCCGACCGGGCTCTTGGGCGCGCTGACGAGGGCCAGCGTGTCACCGGCCGGGCCGCCCGCCGGGATCGTGGACAGTGTCCGGACGCCGAGCCCCTCGATCGTCTCGGCGTTGCGCAGCCGCTGGTTGAGCCGCTCCCGCAGCAGCATGATCACGAAGCCGGCGACCAGCCCGAGCACCAGTCCGCCCGCACCGTACATCGCGGGCCGCATGATGCCCGGCCCGCTCGGCGCGTCCGCCGGGGTGATCACCTGGCCGGGGTCGATGGGGGTGCTGGCGATGTCGTTGGACTGCTCGTCGATGACGCCGAGCTGGTTGGTGTAGGCGGTGACGCGCTGCTGGATGGTGGCGCGCCGGGAGCCGGAGGACGCCGCCAGCTCGTTGTTCGCCCGCTGCAGCAGGCGCTCGACCCGGGCCGACTGCGCCTTCAGCTTGGCGAGCTGGTTGTTCACCACCGCCTGTGCGCGCTGCGCGCGGTACTCCAGGTAGGCGTCGGCGAACGCCTGCGCGCCCGCGCGGGCGTTGCCGGAGCTGCTCGCGGTGTAGGTCAGGTTCAGCACCTGGGTGTTGGGCGGGACCGAGACGCCGATGTCGCCCTCCGCCTCGTGCCCGAGCTTCTTCTCGACGATCTTGGCGACGCTGTCGGTGGCGACCAGCTGCGCCTCCGTCTGCAGGTTCACCAGGTCGTCTCCACGGCCCTCCGGCGAGTACGGGTTGCCTTCCAGCGGGCTGACCAGCACGGTCGCCGTCGCCTTGAACGGCGGCGGAACAAGGATCTCCAGGGCGACGCCGGCCCCGGTGCCGAGCAGGGCGAGCACGATCAGCGCCCCCAGATAGCGCCGGACCAGGGAGAACAGCTGGCCTCCCTGGGGGTCGGCCGTCTGGTCAGCTCCCACGACGATCTCCCTCATCGATCAGAATCGTGCTAGGCGGAGTGTTCATCACGACTTTAACCGCGCGTTGCAAGAAGACGGTTCCGTTCATGTCAACCTCGTCCAGGGGCGCCGGCGCGGGCAGGGGGCCGGCGCGGGGCGTTCCGCTGCGCCGGTGAGTCGGGCCCGTCGAAGGCGGGCGCGGTCAGCACGATCACGCGCGCGGGGTTGGCGGCCTGGTCGAGGGCCAGCACCCCGCTCGCGACCTCGCGGTCCAGGGCCCGTCCGCGTTCGACCACGACCAGGGCCACGTCGCTGGCCCCGGCCGCGGCGATGGTGTCCGCGCCGTTGATGTCGGGGGTGGTGATGACGACGATGCGCGAGACGCGGCCCGCCTTGTCGACGGCGCGGGTGAGCTGCCGGTCGTCGTCGCTGCGCACCAGCCGGACGTCGAACGAGCGGCCGGTCCCGGCCGCGGCCCGCGGCTCGCGGATCTCCTCGCCGTCGGCCACGATGCGCAGCACCGTCGTCGGCGACCCGCCCTCGGTGCACAGCTCGGCCAGCTCGTAGGCCACCTCGGTCCCGGCGGAGCCCGGCACCCCGGTGACCAGCACGGTGGTGGCGTCGGCGTCGAAGACCAGGTTGCGCAGCCGCCGCGAGACCTCGCGGTGCCCGCCGCCGAGCGCCGAGCCCTCCACCATGATCGGAAGCCGGCTGTGCAGCCGCAGGTCGGCGGGGCGGCGGATGCGGCGCGGCCGCGTCTCGCGGATCGCGACGTAGCCGAGCCAGCCGAGCAGCCCGAGGCCGATACCGGTCGCGCCCGCGACGTCGCGGCCGGGGTCGTCGCCCAACCGGGGGAGCGGCGCGCCGCGCAGCACCTCGCCGGGCTGCTCCTGCTTGCTCTTGATGGCCGCGACCTGCTTCTCCACGTCGCGGATCTGCTTCACCAGCGCCTGGCGGCGGGTGCGGGCGGTGAGCCGGCGCAGCTCCTCCTCGTCGCCGGGAAGAGCCGCGAGCTGCTTCTTCAGCAGCTCGGCGTTCTGCTCCAGCGCCTGCCGGTTGCGCTCCAGCACCTGGCCCATGATCCGCGTCCGCAGCGCCAGGTAGGTGTCGGCGACGACGCGGGCGCCGTCCTGGGCGGTCCGCGGCGTGCCGGCCCGCACCGAGATCGTGAGCACGTGGGTGTTGGACGGCACCGTCAGGCCGATGCGGTCGCGCAGTTCGGCGTCGGACGCCCGGAAGCCCGGCCGCGTCTTCAGCCTGGACAGCACCGCGTGCGACCAGACGAGCTGGGCCTCGGTGTCCATCGTCGTCTCGCGGGGACGGCGGGTGTCAGTGTCGATCGCCGAGCCGATCTCGATGGGCGGCCGCAGCGCGACCGGCGGCGCCAGCACGTAGATCTGCGCGGTGTAGGTCGTCGGCGTCAGCACGATCTTCACGATCCCGACGGCGCCCCCGGCCAGCAGCGCGATCAGCAGCGCCACCAGGTGGCGGCGGACCACGCCCGCGTACCGGGTGACCGGGATCGAGTCCGGCGCGAGCGGCGGTTCCGCCTGCACGCTGGCCGGGCCGAGGGTCCGTTTGCTCATCGCCGCCTCATCGCCGCCAGGCGGGTTCGGCGCCGAGGAGCGCGGCGAGCTTGTCGTCCCAGGGGGCGTAGTGGTCGGCCAGGCGGCGCTGCAGGTCGTCGGGCAGGGGGGAGCCCGGCCGGGCGTTGTGCCGCTCGAACGACTCGGGACGCCACGGCGGCAGCCCGAGGAACTCCAGGATGGAGTCGTAGCAGGCCTCCGGCTCGGAGAAGAAGTCCTCCGCGAACGCCACGTGCACCCTGTCGCGCCCGAAGAGGGCGAACAGCCGCTCGATCTGGTCGGCGTAGTGGCCGCGGTCCAGGTAGGAGTGGTGCCGGTGGCCGTGGCTCACGTAGGAGGGATCGGCCTTGATCTTCTCGACCTCCCCGGCGAGCCGCTCGGGCTCCAGGTCCAGGGCCCGCTCGAACGGCTCGGTCTCGAACCCCCGCGCCAGCTCGTGCTTGTGGGCGGAGTAGGCGCGCACCACCGGGTCGCGCAGCAGGACGATGAGCTTCACCCCGGGCAGGTCCCGTGCGATCCGCTCGGGTGCCAGCGGGTGGTGCATGTAGTAGCCGGCGGACTCGAACGCCTGCGGGGCGGTGCCCTGCGTGCGGCGCTCGGCCAGGGCGCGGACCGGGAAGTGCCCCCGGTACCAGGCGAGGCCGCGCGGGTAGTTGACGTCGAAGTAGTGCACGCCCTTGTGGAAGTTCGGCTGGACGGTCGCCGGGTGCGCGGCCAGGGCGCGGAACAGCGAGGTGGTGCCGCCGCGCTGCGTGCCGACCATGAGGAAGTCCGGCAGCATCCGGGTGCCGGAGGTCAGCCGTCCCCCGGCCCGGGTCGCGGCCCGTCCCGCCTCCTTGACCCACTGGGGGGCGTCACGACGTGAGATCACGGGGTTCCTCCAGGGGCCGGTTCCGGCGGGGTGGTGTGCAGGAGCGCGAGCAGGCGCTCGGTGTCGGCGCGCAGCGGCCCGCCGATCGGCTCCTGGGCGGCCAGCAGGTAGCGGCGGCACAGCTCCAGCAGGTAGAGCCGGACGGTCGCCGCCGCGGCGGGGCCGGTCAGCCCGAGCGGCTCCAGCAGGGCGGCGGCGCCGTCCGGCCAGGCGGCGTAGGGCGGCCCGGACGCCGTGCGCATCGCCTCCTGGAGCCGGTAGTGCAGCAGGTCGAAACCGCCCGGGACGCCGCGCGAGAACCGCTCCCAGTCCCACAGGCGCAGCACGCCGCGGTGCCAGGCCATGTTCCACGGCGTCCAGTCGCCGTGCCAGGCGCCGAAGTCCAGGACCAGGTCGCCGTGCGCCTTGCCGGTGCTTTCGACGACCTCGCCGAAGACGGCGCGCTGCCGCTCGTCGATGACCCTGCCGGGGCTCGCGGCCATCTCGTCCCAGTAGGCGCTGCCGCCCAGCGGCCCCCGCTCGATGCCGCCGACCTCGAACAGCGCCCGCATCTGGGCGGTCGGGGCCTGCTCGCGCCGGCGCAGGCCGAGCGCACCAGTCGGGAGGGGTTCGAGGACGAGCAGGTCGAGGCCGCGCCACGTTCCGTGGTGGAGCAGCCGGGGGACGTGCAGGCCGCCGCGCGGGCCCGGGCCGGGCAGGCGGTCGTTCAGGTAGGACAGGGCCTCGGCCTCGCCGGCGAGCAGCCCCCGGGCCGTGCCGGTGTCGCCGATCTTGACGAACGCGACGGCCTCGCCGCGCGGCGAGAGCGCGTGCAGGATCGGCTTGCGGTTGGCGCGGGCGCTCCCGAGCCCCACGCTGACCACGACCGGCCGGCCGAGCAGCTCCGACAGCCGGTCCTCGATGGAGGGGCCGCCGCCGGTGACGCGGAGCCGGTCGCGGAGCGTCCGCTCCGGCAGCCCGGTGCGCACCGCCGCCGCCGTCAGGCCGCGGGAGGCGCGCTGCTTCAGGCCGAGGTCGTGGCTGTAGCGGCGCAGCGCGGCCGCCGCGGCGCGCGGCATCCCCGCCGGGACGAGCAGGCGCGGCCGCTCCGCGTTGGGAAGGAAGGCCAGCTCACGGCGCGCACCCTCGGCTCGGCCCGGCGGGACGGCCTCGACCCGTGCGTCCGGCCACAGCTCCTCCACCGCCGTGATCCAGGCGGCCCGCGTCTCCTCCGCCGCGCTCACGGCGCCGCCTCGGCGGGAACCGGCTCCTCGGCCGGGGCCTCGTCCTCGGCGAGGGACCGGGCACGGGCGCGCGGCCGCGCCTCGGCGCGGGCGTCCCTGCTCGCCCGCCACATCAGGCCGACCGCGATCATCACCGTGTACAGCGGTACCTCCACCATGTCGTACGTGATCATGAACAGGCCGCAGGCGATGAGGACGGAGCAGCCCGCCAGCGAGTACGCGCCGCGTTCCCGGCAGTGCCGGAGGAACCGGACGGCGAAGAACGCGCAGAACGCGATCGTCCCGACGATGCCGTTGGCGAACAGCAGGAGCCACAGGTGGCCCTGGGTGCCGAGCGGCGGCGAGCCGCACGCCTTGCAGCCGATCTTGTCGCCGCCGGAGACCTGGCCGAGGTCGCCCTGGACGTTGCGCGTGGAGCCGAAGCCGACCAGCGGGGAGCCGGTGAGGGCGCTGCGGGTCGTCTCCTCGGCCAGCAGGGTGCGGCGGTTGTTGCTGTGCGGGTTGTCGAGGCGGTCCTGGACGAGGCCGGGCAGCGGCGACAGCGCCACGACGATCGCGCCCGCCGCGGCCATCCCGGCCGTCCAGGCGATCACGCGGGGCCCGCCCACCTGGAGCAGCTTCACGACGCCGAACAGGCCGATCGCGCCGAGCGCGCCCCACAGCCCCCGGTTCAGCGAGTACACGACCGGCCACAGCGACGCGGCGAGGACGGCCAGCCCGAACACGCGGCGCCGCATCTTGGCGCGGACGATCCAGGTCAGCAGGAAGTACGGGAGGAAGAACGCGTAGGCCGAACCCCAGGTGTTGGCGTAGGCGAACGGCGCCATGGGCCTGGACTGCTCGAACCCGAGGATCGACTCGATGTCGGCGACCTTCGGGTGCACGATGTCGCGGACGAAGGAGTTGCTGGTCAGCCCGTGCGGCAGCACCATCTCCACCGGCGAGGTGAGCTGGATCGACGGGAAGAACGACCCGACCAGCCCGCCGACGGTCGTCACGATGAACATGTAGCCGAGGAGCCTGCCGACCTTGCCCGACGGCAGCTCCCGCTCGCTCATGTTGCCGACGTAGAGCAGCACGATGGTGGACGACAGGTACCAGGCGAGCCGGTAGCCGTACACCAGGAGCCGGCTGAACCCGCCGCCCGGTTCGGCGAGGGGTGCGTCGGCCCACAGCACGAGCACGCCCAGCACGACCCAGAGCAGGAAGAACAGCCACGCCGCGAAGCCGCTGGGCGCGACCAGGGTGCCGCGCCGCCGCCACAGCGTCATGGCCATGGGCACGCTGATGACCAGCAGCACGACGTTCGCCAGGCCCAGGAGCCACCACACGGGGAAGCCGAGCAGCGCGACGCTCAGCGCCCAGCCCGGCCGCAGGCGCCAGGGCAGCAGCCGCGGCGTCGCGAGAGGGGTGCTCCCCGCGATCCCTCGCATCCCCGACAATCACCGCTCCGTTTCCCCTGGGACGCGCCTTCGGCCGCGGACCGCGCCGTCCGGCCCCGGAGGCGCGCCGCCCCCTGGTGGAGGACGTCCTGCTTCTTACCAGGGACGACAGCGGACGCTGGCCACCTTCGGCCACACGGTCCGGTGCTCCGGCGCGAGCCGGCACGCGTCCTTTCGAGGTGCGCAGCGTACCCCGCGAGGCGCGATGGACGTGCCCGCCGGGCCCCGTCCGGCGCCCCGCGGCGATCGGATCACCGTGCTGTTCGGTGGTCGCAACCGAAAAGTTAGTGATCAAACGGCAGTTTCGGTGGCTCGCTGGCTACGATTGCGCGGCGCCGTGTGCCCATTCGGTGAACACGGCGGCTTACTTCTAACTGCACGGAGGGGTCGATGGGCAGACGCAGGTGGGGGGCTCTGGCCGCGGGGGCCGCGCTCGCACTGGCGACGCTTACGGGGAGCCTCGCCGCGGGCACCCCGGCGCGCGCGGACCAGAGAGGGTCCGAACCGGGGCACGGCAAGGTCGTCAACGCCGACCCGGCGAACTACACGCCGAACGTCATCGACGGCGAGGTCAAGTCGATCATCAAGATCGGCGGCAAGATCTACGTCGGCGGCTCGTTCACCCAGGTGAAGGAGGTCGGCGCCAACAAGCCGACGCTGGTCCGCAACCGCCTGTTCGCCTTCGACGCCGCCACCGGCGCGATCGACCCCGACTTCGTCCCGAACCTCAACAAGGGTGAGGCCAGCGCGCTGCTGCCCGCCCCCGACGGCAAGTCGATCTACGTCGGGGGAAGCTTCAGCGAGATCAACGGCGTCCGGCACTTCGTGCTCGCCCGGATCAACGCCCAGACCGGCGCCCCCATCGCCTCGTTCGACCCCGAGCTCGACGCCAAGGTCCGGGACCTGCGGCTGGCGGGCGGCCGGCTGTACGTCGGCGGCACCTTCGCGACGGTCGGCGGCGCCGCGCGGGCGGCGCTCGCCACCCTCGACCCCGAGACGGGCGCCCGCGACGACTTCGTGAACCTGAACATCGCCGGCACCCAGACCGGCGACGGCGTCACCCAGATCTACAAGATGGACGTCAGCCCGGACGGCTCCAAGCTCGTCGGCATCGGCAACTTCAACTCCGTCGCGGGCAGCACCCGGCGGCAGATCGTCATGGTGGACCTCACGGGCCAGTCCGCGGCGCTCGCGAACTGGGACACCGTCCGCTACGCCGACCAGTGCTCGCAGTCGTTCGACACCTACATGCGCGACGTCGAGTTCTCCCCGAACGGCTCGTACTTCGTGGTGACGACCACCGGCGCGTACGGCGGCTCGGCGAAGCTGTGCGACACCCAGGCCCGCTGGGAGAGCGCCACCACCGGCGGCGGCCAGCAGCCGACCTGGGTGAACTACACCGGGGGCGACACCACCTACGCCGTGGAGATCACCGACACGGCCGTCTACACCGGCGGCCACTTCCGGTGGGCGAACAACCCGTTCGCGGGCGACAAGGCCGGCCAGGGCGCCGTCGGCCGCGAGGGCATCGTCGCGCTCGACCCGGTCAGCGGCCTGCCGTTCAGCTGGAACCCGGGCCGTGACAAGGGCGTCGGCGTCTTCGACATGCTGGCCACCGACGAGGGTCTGTGGATCGGCAGCGACACCGACAACGTCGGCGGCGAGTTCCACCAGAAGCTCGCGCTGTTCCCGGTCGCGGGCGGCACGACCGTCCCCGCCTACAGCACCGGCGAGCTGCCCGGGAACGTCTACTCCGGCGGCGGCATCGGCGTCGGGGCCGCCAACTACCTGAGGCACCGCTCGTTCGACGGCACCACCACCGGCGCCGCGGTCGACGACGGCACCGCGGGCGTCGACTGGCGGACCGCGCGCGGCGCGTTCATGGTCAACGGCGAGCTCTTCTACGGCTCGTCGGACGGCCAGTTCCGGCGCCGCTCGTTCGACGGCACCGCGCTCGGCGCAACCACGGCCATCGACACCGCCGACCAGCTCGTCAGCATGTCGACCTGGCATTCGCAGGTGCCGAACATCACCGGCATGTTCTTCGCCAATGGCCGGATCTACTACACGCGCGGGCAGTCCGCGCTGTACTACCGGACGTTCAACCCGGAGAGCAACGTCGTCGGCGCCCAGGAGTTCTCCGCCGTGGGCAACCTGGCCGGCATGAGCTGGAGCTCCGTCGGCGGCATGTTCGTCAACGGCGCGAACCTCTACTACGTCAACAACTCCAACGGCCGCCTCTACCGCGTCGCGTTCTCGGCGGCCGGGGTGCCGTCCGGCGCGTCGACCGAGGTCAGCACCGCCGACTGGCGCGGCCGGACGGTGTTCCTGTACGCGGGCACGCCGAACCAGCCGCCGAACGCCGCGTTCACCGCCAACTGCGACGCGCTCGACTGCGCGTTCAACGCGGCGGGCTCGTCCGACTCCGACGGTTCCATCGCCTCCTACGCGTGGGACTTCGGCGACGGCCAGAACGGCACCGGCGCCACGCCGCAGCACGCGTTCGCCGCGGCCGGCACCTACACGGTGAAGCTGACGGTGACCGACGACCGCGGCGGCAAGGGCACCAAGTCCCAGGACGTCACGGTCGCCCCGAACCAGGCGAACATCGGCTACCGGGGCGGCTCGGGCGGCAACGGCAACGTCACGACGGCCACCGCGCAGGTGCCGCCGGCGGTCCAGCCCGGTGACGGCATGCTGCTGATGCTGACGTTCAACAGCAGCGCCGCGACGATGACGACCCCGCCGTCCGGCTGGACGCAGGTCGGCACGCAGGCCGCGGGCACCGCGACGTCCGTCGTCTGGAAGCGCGTCGCCCAGGCCGGCGACGCCGGCACGCAGGTCGCCATCGCGCTCAGCGCCTACACCAAGGCCGACATCCGGCTGCTCGCCTACGAGGGCACCAACGCCACCGACCCGGTGGCGGCGGTGGCCAAGAGCAGCGACGCCGGCACCGTCACCGAGCACACCAGCCCGTCCGCGCAGGTGGACGCAGCCGGCTCGTGGGCGGTGTCGTACTGGGCGGACAAGTCGTCCAGCACCACGTCTTGGACGGCCCCGGCCGGCGTGGAGACCCGCGGCATCGGCATCGGCTCTGCCAGCGGCCGCATCACGGCCCTGGTCGGCGACAGCAACGGCACGGTCGCCACCGGCACCTACGGCGGCAAGACGGCGACGACCGACGCCGCCAGCCGCGCCGCGATGTGGACCATCATCCTGGCCCGCAAGTAAGAAGCACCACCGCACAAACGACGCCCCCCGCCGGACCACCGGCGGGGGGCGTCGCACGTAACGGAGGGCCCGGCGCGAGAAGCAACCAGCACCACCAACCCACCCGCCGCAGAAGCCGCCCCCGAAGCCGAGCCACCGCGACCAGAACCCCACGCGCAGCGCAGGCCCGCGCGAGGGCCAGGCCCGCGTGAAGGGCAGCGCTCACATAGAGGGCGCGCCACATGGAGGACGAGCCCGCGTCACGGGCAAGGCCGCGAAGGACGGCCCACGCGGTGAGGGACGCGCCGCGTGGAGGACGTGCCGTGTGAAGGGCGCGCTGCGTGAAGGGCGCGCCCGCGTGAGGGGCAGGCCCAACGCGGAGGACGCGCCGCGTGGAGGACGGGCCGTGTGAGGGGCGGGCGGCGTCGCGGGCGGGGTCGTGTGAGGGGCGGGCTTACGTGGAGGGCGGGGGCGCGTGAAGACGCGGTGCGCGAAGGGGAGGCCACGGGACGGGCAGGGGCGTGTGGGGGCGCGGCCTGCGTACGGTGGCGGTTTGTGGGGTGTGGCTTTGGGGTGGGTGCTTCAGGCGGCGCGAGGGGTTAGCAGAAGTCGCTCCAGGCCTGGCGGCTCTGGGTGTCCAGGAGGCGGAAGTCGCCGGTGCTCCAGTCGAGGTCGAAGTAGGCGACCCAGAGGGCGTTGCGCTTGGTGAGGTAGGCGTTCATGGCGCGGAGCCAGGAGGCGCGGCGGTCGCCGTTGTCGCCGGAGACGAGGTAGCTGCCGGTCTCGGCGACGCCGAACGGGAGGTTCTCGCCCTTGCTGACGGCCACGACGCGGTCGTACATGGTGGCCGGGTCGTCGTAGCGGCCCTTCTTCCAGCCGAGGTTGTAGACGTCCCAGCCGAGGACCTGGATGACGTCGCGGCCCGGGTAGTAGTCGCGCCAGTCGCGCTTGGACAGCGGGTCGAGGCTCCAGCCCATCAGGACGAGCGTGGCGTGGATGCGGGGGTTGTCGGCCTTGTCGGCGAGGGACCGCAGCCGCCGCCACGCGGCGCGGTAGTCGGCGGCGGTGAACTCGCCGGCGGCGATGTTGTCCTCGGGCTCGTGGTAGTAGACCCAGTAGAGGTCGCGGTCGCGCGGGGCGGTGGCGAACCAGCGGGTCATCGCCTGGTCGTACTTGCCGGCGATGACGTCCTTGGGCGCCAGCTTGAACGAGATGATCGGCGGGCGCTTCCCGGTGTCGGGCTTGCCGGGCCACGCCGGCGGGACGCCCTGGTAGAACAGCCGGACCGTCTCGAGGCCGCCGTAGGCGGCGTCCATGCGGGCGAGGGCCTTCTGGAAGGTCTCGCCGGGCTTGAGTTCGAGGGAGAGCCCGCAGAGCGTCCGGCCGCCGACCGGGGACGTCGTGGGGGTCTTCACCGGCTGCGGCGCCTCCCAGGTGGGCTCCGGCCCGGGCGCGGGAAGCGCCGTGCCGGACGTCTCCGGCGAGTTGCTCGGCGTCGGCGCGGGCGCGCCCGGCCGGGTCCGCAGGACGAGGCGCGGCCCGTCGCCGGTCTCCCGGGAGTGCAGCGAGACCGCCGACCGGCGGCCCTGGCCGGTGATGGCGAACGCGTAGTGGCCCGGGCCGTTCACCACCCGGCCGACGTCGAAGGACACCTTGGCCGAGTCGGCGGGGGCGGTCGCCACGACGGGCCCGGCGACCGGGCGGTTGCTCCAGGACGTGCCCTCCTCCGTCCAGGAGCCGGGCAGCGTGCGGAGCTCGACCTGGCGCGGCCGGTTCTCCAGCCGGTCGAACGTCATCTCCACGCGGGCCCCGGCGACCGCCGGGGTTCCGGGCGGCACGTCGAACGCGACGTAGGCCTCGGTGTGCCAGCCGGGCCACCGCGAGGCGGTGATCTTCCTGGCCCCGCCGAACGTGGTGCCCGGCATCTCGCGCACCACGTAGGTGTCGGCCGACGCGGGGACGGTGCCGTGCCCGCGCGCGGCGGCCGTCCGGGCGTTGTGGACCGTGCCGCTCCCCGACAGGACGATGGCGGCCGCGGAGCCGCCCACGACCAGCAGGGTGCCCGCGGTGGCGAAGTAGAGGAACGGGTTCGAGCCGCGCCGCCGGCCGCGGCGCCGGCGCGGCGCGTCCGGAGGGACGGGCAGGGAACGGCGGGCGTCGGGCCGGTGATGGCCGCCGGAGAACACCTCGCGCTGTCCGTGATGGCCCACCGACCCGCCCCCTCCCCGCAGAATGGCCCCGTTCCTATCTCACCACGACTCGCGGCTCAGCCCGCGGGGAACATCCCGAGGCGGCCGTGGTACTCGTGGCCGAGCTGGTCGGTGTCGCTGCCGACGAGCAGCCCCTTCGGGTGGGCGACCAGCGTCTCGACACCGTGACCGAGCGTCCGCGTGGGGTTCCACGCCAGCGCCTTGCCGGTCTTGGGGTTGAGCGCGCCGATGCCGGGGCGCGACACGGCGCCGGGGCCGGCGGAGTCGTGCCCGTAGGGGTTGTCCAGCCAGCGCTGGTGCCCGCCGACGTAGACGGCGGAGCCGGTCACCGAGGTGGACAGCAGCGTGTCGCCGCCCGTCCAGTTGACCCAGGTCGGCTTCTGCCCGGACCCGGTGCGGGACGACTCCCAGCGGGCGGCCGTGTCGCACATCTGGGTCTGGCCGTAGGGGCCGCCCGTGGTGACGACCACGAAGTACTTGCCGTCGGGTGAGAAGTCCATGCCGCGCATGTAGGTGTCGAACGCGGCGAGGTTGCAGGGCGAGGCGTACCGCTCGGTCGACCAGGTCGACAGCTTCGCGGTGCCCTTGCCCAGGTTGATCATCGCGATCTGGACCCGGCGCTGGCCGTTCACGCGGGTGAACGTCCCGTTGATCACCATGCGGGTGTCGGTGGGGTCGACCGCCATCCGGTACACCTTGAGGTCGCCGGCGCGGGGCTGGGTGATGCTGAAGTTGAACCCGTTGTCGGCCACGCCCGTGAGCCTGTCGACCCGCGCGATCGCGGTGCGCGCCTTGCCGCCCGCCTTGGTGAAGGAACCGCCGATGTAGAGCCGGGAGCCGCGCACCACCATGGTGTTCACCCGGTAGTTCACGTTGGGCTTGAAGCCGGTGTGGACCTTGTTGGTCGAGACCTTGAGCGCGGTGACCGTGCCGGTCTTGACGCCGTTGACGGTCGTGAACGTCCCGGCGGCGTAGATCCAGTCACTGGACCCGGGCTGCAGCGCGTGGACGGTCCCGTTGACCTTCGGGACGAAGGCCGTGCTGATCTTCCCCGTCCGCATGTCGTAGGCGAACAGGTTGTGCCGCTTGAGCGTCTTCTTGCCGCTGCCGGCCTCGCGGACCTCCTCGAAGTTCCCGCCGACGACGACCCAGTTCCCGACGACGGTGATGGCGCGGACGGTGCCGTCCAGCACGTGCGGGGTGTTGTTCACCGGGTTGGCGGAGACGACCGCCGGCTGGGCGAGGTCGGCGAAGGCGGCCGTGCCCGTGGCGGCGGGGACGGCGAGCGCCGCGAGTGCGGTGGCCGTGAGGCGGGCGAGGGTGGGGCGCATGAAGGTTCTCCGGAGTGCGGCCGGGGAGTCTGATGGCATCTTGTCCTACCACATCGCTGTATTGGGAGAAGGGCTTCCGGTGGAGTGCGTTATGAGAGCGATGCGGCTCGACCGGAGGGCGCCTTGCCGTGGCGCAGGCGATGGTAGAGCACGCGTGCGAGGTAGGCGCCCAGTTCGACGGTGTAGCGGCGCCAGAGGCGGCGTGGCTCGCGCGCCAGGCGGTAGAGGAAGCCGACGCGCAGCTTCAGGACCCAGGCCGGGTAGTAGTCGCGCCGTTCGGCCAGGTGCTCGAAGTAGGCGCCGCAGGTGATGATGACCGGCGCGGTGAGCCGGTCGCGGTACTCGGTGACGAACCGCTGCTGGAGCGGCGTGCCGAGGCCGACGTGCAGGATGTCCGGGGCCGCCTCGTTGATCTCGGCGACGAGGCGCTCGGCGGTCTCGGCGGGGATGCGGCCCTGCCCGTCCGCCCAGTGGCCGTGCAGGGTGCCCGCGATCTCCAGGCCCGGGTACCACGCGCGGAGGTTCGCGGCGGCGGCCTCGGCGACGCCGGGGGCGTTGCCGAACAGGAAGACGCGCCAGCCCTCCTCGGCCGGCTGGCCGAACAGGTCGTCGGTGAGGTCGTCGTTGGCCATCCGGCCGGGGACGGGGCGGCCGAAGACCTTCGCGGCCAGCACGACGCCCCAGCCGTCCGGGAGGTCGAGGTCGAAGCCGTTCATCAGGTCGCGCAGCGCCGGATCCTTCTGCGCCTTGAGGACGTAGTCGGGGTTGGCGAAGGTGACCGTCAGTTTGGACCGCTCCTTGACGGCCGCCGCCACGAAGGACCGGAACTGCGCGACGTCCGCGCGGCTGACCCGTACGCCGAGGACGTCCACGGTGTCGTGCGGCCATCGTTGGTCCACGTCTCGTTCTGCTCTCCTGAAGCGCCGGCGATGCCGGGGGAAACGGCCGGGGAGGGCAGCGTATCCCGGTTCGGAGCGGCGCGGCGGCGGAGGACGAGCCAGGCGGCGACCGTGGCGGAGGTGAGGACGGTCATGGTCCAGGCGAGGGGAGCGGGGCCGACTCCGAGCATCTTCAAGGAGGAGGCGACCAGCACGAGGGTCAGCACGCGCCGGATCAGGGCGCTCGGGGCGCGGGAGGAGATCCGGGAGCCGAGGTAGACGCCGGGGACGGAGCCGACGAGCAGGGCGGCGGTGACCTCCATCCGGAAGTCGCCGAACAGCAGATGGCCGATGGCGGCCGCGAAGACCAGCGGGACGGCCTGGAGCAGGTCCGTGCCGACGAGCTGGTTGGCCTTGAGCGTCGGGTAGAGGGCGAGCAGCGCGACGATGATCAGGGAGCCGGAGCCGACCGAGGTGACGCCGACGACGAGTCCGCCGACGGCGCCGATCAGCACGGTCGGGACGGGGCGGACCGCGATCTCGGGGGTCCGGCCGCCGTCGCCCCCGGCCGGTCCGGAGCGCCCCCGGTAGGCGAGGTAGCCGCGCAGCACGAGTCCGGCGGCGGCGATCATCAGGGCGACGCCCATCGCCTTGCCGATGACGTTCTCGACGGAGTGCCCGTGGCCGAGCGCGCGGGCCAGCAGGACGCCGGAGAAGGCGGCGGGCACCGAGCCCGCGCACAGCCAGCCGACCAGCCGCATGTTGATCGTGCCCTGCCGGTAGTGGACGGCGCTGCCGACCGGCTTCATCACGGCCGCGGCGACCAGGTCGCTGGAGACGGCGGCGAGCGGGCTCACCCCGAAGAAGGTCACGAGCATGGGCGTCATCAGGGCGCCGCCGCCCATACCGGTCAGTCCCACGATGATGGCGACGAGGAACGAGCCGAGCGCCATCGTCCAATCGAAGTCCATCGGCATGGCCTACCTGTCATGTAGGAAATATGGTTAACACCATAGGCGACGCCCCCCAGATCAGGTAAGTCAGGGTGGGAAGGGACGAATGGGGCGGGGGAGGCTACTCCGGTCGCACCCAGCCGCCGTCGACCAGCAGGTCGAGGACCTGGGCGACCGCCTCGTCCGGCGTCAGCCGGGAGGTGTCGAGCGTCAGGTCGGCGTCGTCCGGCTCCTCGTAGGGGTCGGAGATCCCGGTGAACTCGGGGATCTGGCCGGCGCGGGCCTTGGCGTACAGGCCCTTGCGGTCGCGGCGCTCGCACTCCTCCAGCGGCGTCGCCACGTGCACGAGGATGAAGTCGCCCACGGCGGACACCATCCGGCGCACCTCGGCGCGCGTGGCCGCGTAGGGGGCGATCGGCGCGCAGATGGCGGTGCCGCCGTGCCGGGTGATCTCGGCGGCGACGAAGCCGATGCGGCGGATGTTGAGGTCGCGGTCGGCGCGGGAGAACGTGAGGCCCGCCGACAGCATCCGCCGGACGACGTCGCCGTCCAGGAGCGTGACCGTCCGGCCGCCGCGCTCCACCAGCGCGTCGGCCAGGGCGCGCGCGACCGTGGACTTCCCGGAGCCGGACAGGCCGGTGAAGAACACCGTGATGCCGCGCGAGCGCTTCGGCGGGCGCGCCAGCGCCAGCTCGGCGGCGACGGCGGGCGGGGTGAACCAGTCGGGGACGGGCTCGCCCGCGTCGAGCAGCTCGTTCAGCCGCTCGGGGGTCAGCTCGGCCTGGACGTGGTCGGGCTCGATGCGCGCGACGGGCCGCCAGACCTCCACGTCGGCGTCGTAGGCCCACGGCTCCGGCACGACGAGCGGGATGGCGGTGTCCTCCATCTCCCGCTCCGCGAGCAGGTGGGTGGCGCCGTAGGCCGCCGCGACGTGCGCGTGGAGCAGGACGTCGCGCTCCCGGTCGCCGCGCGCGGGCAGCGGCACGGGGATGATCTGGGTGCCCTCCGGCAGCTCCTTGCGGACGCCCAGCAGCGCCCGGACGAGGGACTCGTCGTGCTCGCCGCCCAGCAGCGGCAGGACGAGCACCTTCGCGGCGAGCCGCTCGGCGACCTGGCGGAGCTGGCCGAGCTGCTTGCGGTGCAGGGGCTCCCGGGTGGCCACCGCCAGCACGCTGCCCTCGAACGCGTCCAGCTCGTCGGGGCGGCGGCGCAGGCGGTGGAACGGTCCGTGCGCGGGGGCGCGGAGCGCCTCCAGCGGTCCGGCGAGCCGCCACGCCTGGGTGGTCGGGTCCTGCCACGCCTCGCCGACCTTCAGCACCGCGAGCGGCACGCCCTCGGGGTCCTGCAGGACGATCCGCTCATGACCGGTCAGGTCCTTGGGGACCGTGAGCGTGACCGGGACCGGCCACGGGGTGCCGTCCGCGAGCCGCCCCCCGGCGATCACCATGGCGGTGTCGAACGAGCCGAGGAAGCCCGTCAGCGGGCGGTGGACGCCCGCCAGGATCAGTTCGAGGTCGGCGAGCTCGACCGGGTCCGGCGTCCAGGCGGGCAGGTCGCGCAGCGTGTCGGGAAGGCCGGCTTCGACGGTCACCGCGATCTCCGATCCCGCCCGGCCGCGGGGCCGGGCTCGTCCGTGTCGAGCAGGGGTATACGCAGGAAAAATACTGCCCCGTCCGGACCGCGCGCACGTCCGCCCCGGCTCGGACGCATCGTCCCCTCCGCTCAGATGACCCGTGCGAAACGGTTCTCGGGTTTGCGGATGACGAAGGTGACCTCGCTGTGGTCGGCGGTGAGGCGGCCCCGGCCTGCCGCCGACACCAGCCGGCACAGCAGGTCGGCGAGGCCAGTTCCGGCCCCGAAGCGCGGCAGGGCGTCGAGGGACTGCCTTGAGGTGTACTCCTCGGCGATGACCAGCCCCCGCATGACGCAGTACCAGCGCATGCCCGCCAGGGACGCGACCCGGTCGTAGATGGCGGGCGGCGGGCTCGTCCGGATGACCGGCACCGGGCGGGGCGCGGCGGCGGCCGGCGCCGGCCCGGCCCCCTCGGGCTCCCGTGCCGCGGGCACGGGCGGGGGCTCTCCCGCCGGGGCCTGCTCGGCGCCGGCGGGCCCGGCCCCGTCGGCGCCCACCGGGTACGGGACGCGGGCGTGGGCGCCGCGGGCCCGGCCCCGGCGGTCCGCGACCGGGGGGCGCCCGGTACGGGGGCGGCGCCTCCGGCCGGACGCGCGCAGCCACCGTGGGAGCGTGCGGTCCAGGAACCCGAACGCGGTGTCGCGGTCGCGCATGTGCACCAGCAGCAGCCCGCCGGGCTTCAGCGCGGCCACGAACCGGTCGAGGACCAGCTCGGCGTGCGGGACGCGCTCGATCAGGTACGTGGCGTGGACGATGTCGAAGGCGCGCGGCGGCAGCGGGACGGTGCGCAGGTCGCCGAGGTGCCAGGTGTCGAGGTCGGGCCGCTCGCAGGTGTAGGCGCGCAGCTCCGGGGACTCCATGTCGACCCCGGTGACGTCGCATTCGCGGCCGCCGAGGTCCAGGCCCGTCCCCCAGCCGCAGCCCGCTTCGAGGATGTGGATCCGCTGCAGGGGCTTCTCTAGGGCGTACTGGCGGGCGCGTTCTGAGAAGAGATCGCCGTCGTTGACCGGCGGCGTACGCAGATCGGTCACAGTCTCGCAGCGTAATCGTCCGGATGCGCTCCGTCCCCTATTTGCCTTTTCTTGGCGGCGCCCGTGTCGCCCTGACCACGCGCTGGGGCCTTCAAGGGCGCTTCAGCGGCGGTCGAACGGGTGCGGTCCAGGGCGCGTACCCTGGTACGCGATACCGGGGTCCGCTGGGATTCCGGGTTTTCGGGCTGCCCTGCCTCGGGGTGAGCGGCGAAGTAGCGGCGAAAAATCGGGCGAATAATGACGCTTTCTGGACTTGTTGACCTTGCGTGCACCGACCCCGGTCTGCGGCACGCGCTCTCGCGGGCGCGTTCGGACACCGAGATCGTGGCGCCCCCGGCGCTGTGGCCGATCCTGGCCGCCGCCCTGAGCCGCCGCCTCCGCGAGGACGGCGGCGGCGTCGTGCTCGCGGTGACCGCGACCGGCCGCGAGGCGGAGGACCTGACCGCCGCGCTGTCGAGCCTGCTCGCCCCCGACCGCGTCGCGCACTTCCCGGCGTGGGAGACGCTGCCGCACGAGAAGCTGTCGCCGCGCTCGGACACGGTGGGGCAGCGGCTCGCGGTGCTGCGCCGCCTCGTCCACCCGGGCGCGGGCGGCCCGCCCGGCGAGGACGGATCGGCCAAGGGCGGCGTGCTGGACGTCGTGGTGACGCCGGTCCGCGCGGTGCTCCAGCCGATCGTGTCAGGGCTCGCCGACCTGGAGCCGGTGCGGCTCGCCTCCGGCGAGGACGCCGACATGGACGACACGGTCCGGAGCCTGGTGGACGCCGGGTACCACCGCGTCGACCTGGTGGAGAAGCGCGGCGAGATCGCGGTGCGCGGCGGGATCCTCGACGTGTTCCCGCCGACCGAGGAGCACCCGCTCCGGGTGGAGTTCTGGGGCGACACCGTCGAGGAGATCCGCTACTTCAAGGCCGCCGACCAGCGCTCCCTGGAGGTCGCGCAGGCCGGGCTGTGGGCGCCGCCGTGCCGCGAGCTGCCGCTGACGGACAAGGTGCGCGAGCGCGCGAAGCTGCTCGCCGAGGAGCACCCGGCACTGGAGGAGATCCTCGGCCGGATCGCCGACGGCGACACCGTCGAGGGCATGGAGGCGTTCTCGCCCGTCCTCGCCGACAGCATGGAGTTGCTGACCGACCTGCTGCCGGACGGGTCGGCGCTGCTGGTCTGCGAGCCCGAGCGGATCCGCACCCGGTCGGTGGAGATGGTCCGCACGAGCCAGGAGTTCCTGGAGGCGAGCTGGGTCAACGCCGCCGCCGGGGGAGAGGCGCCGATCGACCTCGGCGCCGCGGCGTTCCGCTCCCTGGAGGAGGTCCGCGCGCACAGCGCGGAGCTGGGGCTGCCGCGGTGGAGCGTGACGGCGCTGAACCCGCTCGCGGCGGGCGGCGCGGCCGGCGAGCTCCCCGACGGCGGGCACGAGGGCGGCGGCGCGGAGGCGCTGAGCCTCGGCGTGCAGGCCGCGGAGGCGTACCGCGGCGACACCTCCCGCGTCGTCGGCGACCTCAAGGGCTGGACGGACGGCGGCTGGCGCGTGGCGCTGGTCACCGCCGGGCACGGGCCCGCCGAGCGCCTCGTCCAGCTCGCCCGGGAGGAGGGCGTCGGAGCCCGGCTCGCCGACCTCGCCGAGCCGCCCGAGCCGTCGGTGGTCACCGTCACGACCGGGCTGCTGGAGAGCGGGTTCATCTGGGAGTCGGTCAAGCTCGCGGTGCTGACCGAGACCGACCTGTCGGGGCAGAAGTCGTCCACCCGCGACATGCGGCGCATGCCGTCGCGGCGGCGCGGCGGCATCGACCCGCTCCAGCTCAAGCCGGGCGACTACGTCGTGCACGAGCAGCACGGCGTGGGGCGCTACGTGGAGATGGTCAGCCGGACGGTGCAGGGCGCCACCCGCGAGTACCTGATCCTGGAGTACGCCAAGAGCGACCGGCTGTTCGTCCCGACCGACCAGCTGGAGGAGCTCACCCGGTACGTCGGCGGCGAGGCGCCCAGCCTGCACCGGCTCGGCGGCGCCGACTGGCAGAAGGCCAAGTCCCGCGCCCGCAAGGCGGTCAAGCAGATCGCCGGGGAGCTGATCCGGCTGTACTCGGCGCGGATGGCGAGCCCCGGCCACGCGTTCGCGCCCGACACCCCGTGGCAGCGGGAGCTGGAGGACGCGTTCCCCTACAACGAGACGCCCGACCAGCTCGCCGCCATCGACGAGGTGAAGGGCGACATGGAGCGGTCCGTCCCGATGGACCGGCTCATCTGCGGCGACGTCGGCTACGGCAAGACCGAGATCGCCGTGCGGGCGGCGTTCAAGGCCGTCCAGGACGGGCGGCAGGTCGCGGTGCTGGTGCCGACGACGCTGCTGGTGCAGCAGCACATGTCGACGTTCAGCGAGCGGTTCGCGGCGTTCCCCGTCACGGTGCGGCCGATCAGCCGGTTCCAGTCCGACAAGGAGATCGAGGAGACGCTGCGCGGGCTGTCGGAGGGCTCGGTGGACGTCGTGGTCGGCACGCACCGGATCCTGTCCTCGCAGACCCGGTTCAAGAACCTCGGCCTGGTGATCATCGACGAGGAGCAGCGGTTCGGCGTCGAGCACAAGGAGGAGCTGAAGCGGCTCCGGACGCAGGTGGACGTGCTCGCCATGTCCGCGACGCCGATCCCGCGGACGCTGGAGATGGGCCTCACCGGCATCCGGGAGATGTCGACGATCCTCACCCCGCCGGAGGAGCGGCACCCCGTCCTGACGTTCGTCGGCCCGTACGAGGAGAAGCAGATCGCCGCGGCGATCAGGCGCGAGCTGCTGCGCGAGGGCCAGGTGTTCTTCGTGCACAACCGGGTCCGGTCCATCAACAAGGTGGCGGCGAACCTGGCGCGGCTCGTCCCGGAGGCGCGGATCGCGGTCGCGCACGGCCAGATGAACGAGAACGAGCTCGAGAAGGTCATGGTCGACTTCTGGGAGAAGAACCACGACGTCCTCGTCGCGACCACGATCGTGGAGTCCGGGCTGGACGTGCCGAACGCCAACACCCTCATCGTCGACCGCGCCGACATGTACGGGCTGTCGCAGCTCCACCAGCTGCGCGGGCGCGTCGGGCGCGGCCGGGAGCGGGCCTACTCCTACTTCCTCTACCAGCCGGAGCAGCCGCTCACCGAGACCGCGCACGAGCGGCTCGCGACGCTGGCGCAGCACACCGAGGTCGGCGCCGGCATGTACGTCGCGATGAAGGACCTGGAGATCCGCGGCGCGGGCAACATCCTCGGCGCCGAGCAGTCCGGGCACGTCGCGGGCGTCGGGTTCGACCTGTACGTCCGGATGGTCGGCGAGGCGGTGCGGGAGCTGAAGGAGGGCGGCGGCGAGCCCGAGGCCGTCGAGACGAAGGTCGAGCTGCCCGTCGACGCGCACCTGCCGCACGAGTACGTGCCGGGCGAGCGGCTCCGGCTGGACGCCTACCGGCGGATCGCCGCGATCACGTCCGAGGACGAGATCGGCGCCGTGCACGAGGAGCTGAAGGACCGGTTCGGGCCGCTGCCCGTCCCGGTGCTGAACCTGCTGGAGGTCGCCCGGTTCCGGGCCAAGGCCCGCAAGGCGGGGCTGACCGACGTCACCCTGCAGGGCAACTTCGTCAAGTTCATGCCCGTGCACCTGCCCGACTCCAAGCAGGTGCGGCTCCAGCGGCTGTACCCGAAGAGCATCCTGAAGCCGGCGACCGACACCCTGCTGGTGCCCGCGCCTAAGACCGCGCCGCTCGGCGGCCGTCCGCTGCGCGACCAGGAGCTGCTGAAATGGGCGACCGACCTGGTGGACGCGCTGTTCCTGGAGTCCCCGGCGCGGCGCTAGGCTGGCGCCGCCCCGATAGGGCGATATTCGACCGAGCGACGAGACGAGGAATCCGTGCCTGGTAAGTCCGTGAAGGCAGCGGTGGCGGCCGTGCTGGCGGCCGGCGCGCTGGCCGGCTGCGGCGGCTCCCCGAAGGTCGGCACCGCCGCACTCGTCGGCGACGACCGCATCACCGTCAGCACGCTCAGCCAGACCGTCCGCGACTGGCGCGCGCAGTTCCGCGCGGACCCGGCGGCCAACGAGCTGCGCGCGAACCCGGCGGGCCCGGCGCCGCAGCTCGCCGGCGACTCCGAGTCCGACCTGCAGGGCGCACTCACCCTGCTGATCAACTTCCGGGTCGCCGACCGGGTGGCGCGGCGGGCGGGGGTGGAGGTCACCGGAGGGCAGGTCGACGGCGCCCTCCAGGCCCTGGACCACCAGGGCGGGGCCCAGTCGATCACGCTGGCGAGCGGGCTGCCCCGCGCGCACGCCCGCGACCTGGCCCGGCTCGTGGCCACGCAGCTCGCGGTCATGCAGCGGTTCGGCGCCGACCTGAACAACCGGCTGAGCCCGGCGACGCAGCAGGCCGGCCGGCAGTGGAACGAGCTGTTCCAGCGCACCGCCGCCGGGATGCACATCGAGGTGAACCCGCGCTACGGGCACTACGACCCCGCCAGGTTCGAGGTCGCCCCGATCGTGTACCGGCTGTCCAGCCCCGATTCGGGTATCTGAGGCGCATGAGCCTCACCCTGCTCGCGACCACCCACCGCGTCGCGCCGGGCCTGCTGTCGTGGCGGGCCTGGGACGCGCTCCGGTCGGCGGACGCCGTCCGGCTCCGGGGCGGGCATCCGCTGCTGCCCGCGCTCCTGGACGCGGGCGTCGTCCCGGACCTCGTGGACGCCCCCGACCCGGCCCTGCTGGTCGCCGACGCCCGCGCCGCGGACGTGCTGTGGGTGGCCGCGCCCGAGGGCGACGAGGCGCTGATGCGCGAGATCGGGGCGCTCGTCGTCGACGACCCGCTGGACGTCGAGGTGCTGCACGGCTCCTACGACCTGCCCGGCGCGCGGCTGCTCGACCTGGTCTCGGTGATGGACACGCTGCGCCGCGAATGCCCGTGGGACCGCAAGCAGACGCACGCCACCCTCGTCCCGTACCTGCTGGAGGAGGCCTACGAGGTCCTCGACACCGTCGAGGAGGGCGACTACGGCGCGCTCCGCGAGGAGCTGGGCGACGTGCTGATGCAGGTGGCGTTCCACTCGGTGGTGGCCGCCGAGCGCGACGACGGGACCGCGTTCACGATCGACGACGTGGCGGGCGCGATCGTCGACAAGCTCGTCCGGCGGCACCCGCACGTGTTCGGGGACGTCACCGTCTCCGGCGCCGACGAGGTCAACGCCAACTGGGAGCAGATCAAGGCGGCCGAGCGGGCGGAGAAGAGCGGCGCGGACGCCTCGGCGCTCGACGGGGTGCCGATGGGCCAGCCCGCGCTGTCGCTGGCGGCGCAGCTGCAGCGCCGCGCCGGGCGCATCGGCGCGCCGGCCGCCCTCGCCGACGGCCTGGCGGACGAGGCCGGGGCCGAGTTCGGCGGACGGCTGTTCGCGCTGGTCCGGGAGGCCGGTGAGCGGGGTGTGGACGCGGAGGCCGAGTTGCGCGCCGTTTCGCGGGTATTCCGCGAGCGTGTCCGAGCGTGGGAGCGGCGGGAGCGACGCGACCCCTGAATCGGGGGATAATGGGCGAAACCTCGCCGATGGGGTGGCCCGCGCGAGATGCCGCGTCTACTCTGAGCGCGTGCCGACCGAGCCCGGAAGCGACGCAGGGGATACCGGGAGCGGGGTCCCGGCGGCGCGGCGCCCTCGCCCGCGACGCCTGCTCACCTCGTCGACGACCCGTGCCGAGAAGGCCCGCGCGGTGCGCGGCCTCGGCGCCTTCGGCGGGCTGGCCGGCCTGCTCGTCGCGCTCCTGCTGCTGCCGACCGCGTGCACGGCGGGCGTCGGCGCCCGCGACGCCGCCGGCTGGTTCGAGGCCGAGCCGGACGGACTGTCGACCTCCGGCGTCCCGCAGCGCTCGAAGATCCTCGCCGCGGACGGCACCACCATCGCCACGTTCTTCTACCAGAACCGGGTCGACGTCCCGCTGGAGAAGATCGCCCCGGTGGTGCGCCAGGCGGTGCTGGCGATCGAGGACAGCCGGTTCTACGAGCACGGCGCCATCGACGCGCAGGGCACGCTGCGGGCGCTCGCCAGCAACCTCAGCAGCGGCCAGGTGACGCAGGGCGGCTCCGGCATCACCCAGCAGTACGTGAAGAACCTGCTGCTCACCCAGGCCGACTCCGACGCCGAGCGGCGGGAGGCGCGGGAGGTCTCGGCCGCCCGCAAGATCCGCGAGCTGAAGTACGCGGTGGCGCTGGAGAAGAAGTTCAGCAAGGACGAGATCCTGCGCCGCTACCTGAACATCGCCTACTACGGCGACGGCGCCTACGGCGTCGAGGCGGCGTCGCGGCACTACTTCTCCAAGCACGCCTCCCAGCTCACGCTGCCCGAGGCGGCGCTGCTCGCCGGCGTCGTCCGCTACCCCTACGCCTACGACCCGATCCGGCACCCCGGGGCGGCCCGGGAGCGCCGCGACACCGTCCTGACCCGGATGGCCGAGCTCGGCTGGATCGACCAGGCCAAGGCGGACGAGGCCAAGCGGGAGCCCCTCAAGCTGGACGTCGACAACGTCCGCAGCGGCTGCGTCACCAGCAAGGCCCCGTTCTTCTGCGACTACGTCCAGCGCGAGATCCTCACCGACCCGGTGTTCGGGAAGACGCAGCTGGACCGCGAGAAGCTGCTCAAGCGCGGCGGCCTGACGATCCGCACCACCCTGGACAGGCGGGCGCAGAAGGCCGCGCAGCGCGCCGTCGACGGGCACGTCCCGCCGAAGAACTCCGCGCACAAGGCCGCCGCCGAGGCGATGGTCGAGCCGGGCACCGGCGAGATCAAGGCGATGGCCGTGGACCGCCGGCTCGGCCCCGACCGGGACCGCGGCAAGACGTGGATCAACTTCGCCGCCGACGCCAGCCACGGCTCCAGCATCGGCATGCAGGCCGGGTCGACGTTCAAGGCGTTCACGCTGGCCGCCGCGCTGGACGAGGGGCTGCCGTTCGGCACCCGGCTGATGGCGCCGCGCGCGTACACGCCGGTCGGCTACCGCAACTGCGACGGCGACCGCGTCGGCGACCCGTCGGCGTCCCTGCGCAACTCCGCCGACGGCGAGGGCGGCAAGCAGTTCAGCCTCGTCACCGGGACGCACCACTCGGTCAACACGTTCTTCCTCGCCCTGGAGAAGAAGGTCGGCCTCTGCGACACCGTCAGGATGGCCGAGCGGCTCGGGATGAAGCAGGCGAACGGCAAGGCGCTGGAGCAGTACCCGTCGTTCACGCTGGGCTTCAACCCCGTCTCGCCGCTGCGGCTGGCGGCGGCCTACGCGGCGTTCGGCGCCCGCGGCCGCTACTGCGAGCCGGTCGCGATCCGGGAGATCCGCGACGCCTCCGGCCACCGGCTGAAGGTCCCGGGCCGGCACTGCGAGCAGGCGCTCGACGAGGGCGTCGCGGACGCCGTCAACTACGTCCTGCGAGGCGTCCTGACCAAGGGGACCGCGCGCGGCATGGGCCTCGGCCGCGACGCCGCCGGCAAGACCGGGACCGTCGACAACTTCTCCGCCGCCTGGTTCGCCGGGTACACCCCGGACCTCGCGGCGGCGGTGTGGGTCGGCGACCCGCGCGGCGGCTACAAGCACCCGATGGAGAACCTGTGCATGGACGGCCGGTGCTACGGCGCCGTGTTCGGGGCGACGATCCCGGCGCCGATCTGGCAGCAGAGCATGCTCGGGGCGCTCTCGCACACCGACCCGACCTCGTTCCACCGGCCCCCGTCGCACTTCTTCAGCAGGGGCTCCGGCGAGGACCGGGCCAAGGTGCCCGACGTGCGCGGCATGAAGCCGAGCGAGGCCGTGGCCCGGCTCCGCGCCGCGGGCTTCAAGGCGCGGGTGGGCGCGCCCGTCGAGTCCCGCCGGTTCCCGAAGGGGACGGTCGCCGGCATGTCGCCGACGTCGGCCGAGCCCGGCGACACCATCACGCTGCACATCAGCAAGGGCGCCAAGCGCAAGCAGGACAAGCAGCGGCGGGGAGGCGGCCTGCCCACCGGCCCGGTCGTCCCGGCGCCCGGCGACCCCGCCCAGCAGGCCCCCGCCTGACCTGGGTCGACGTGTGATCGTCCGGCTGCCGGGTAGATCGGTTCGGGGAGATCGACAGCGGGGACGGACACCCGCACTGATCGTTTCGGGGGACGAATCGCCATGCGAGCCATCGCCGTGTCGGAGTACGGGGCCACCCCGGCGCCGATGAACCTGCCGCGCCCGGAGCCGGGACCGGGCGAGATCCTGGTGCGGGTGATCGCCGCGGGGCTCAACCCGCTGGACTGGAAGATCGCCGAAGGCATGCTCAAGGACTCCGTCGACGTGCCGTTTCCGCTGATCCTCGGCCGGGACGGCGCGGGCGTCGTGGAGGAGGCCGGCGAGGGGGTGACCCGGCTGCGGGCCGGTGAGCAGGTGTACGGGTGCTTCGCGGCGGTGGAGCGGGGGCTCGGCAGCTACGCCGAGTACGCGATCGTCCGCGAGGACGGGCCCGTCGCGAAGATGCCGGAGGGCATGATCTACACGCAGGCGGCGGCGGTGCCGACGGCGAGCGCGACCGCCCTCGCCATGGTCGAGCAGGCGCGGATCGACACCGGCCAGACCGTCCTCGTGGTCGGCGCGACCGGCGGCGTCGGGCAGAGCGTCGTGCAGCTCGCGGCCCGCGCGGGAGCCAAGGTCATCGCGACCGCCCGCGACGACATGGCGGGCACGATGCGGCGCCTCGGCGCGGACGAGACCGTCGACCACTCGGCCGGCGACCTCAACCGGCAGGTGCTCGGCGTCCACACCGACGGGATCGACGCCGTCCTCGACATGGTCAGCGACACCCGGGCGGCCGAGCACCTCGCGCAGCTGCTCCGGCCGGGCGGCACCTACATCACCACCACCTGGGCGGTGAACCCCGACGCCATGGAGGCCAAAGAGCTGCGCGGCGTCAACTTCAAGGGCGAGCCGTCCGCCGAGCTGCTGGACCGGCTCTCCGACCTGATCGACGCGGGCGCGCTGCGCGTCCGGGTCGAGCGGGAGGTACCGCTGGAGCAGGCGGCCGACGCCCTCGCCGACAACCGGCTCGGCGGCGCGCGCGGCAAGACCGTGTTGCGCATCTGACACCTCGCGGAGGTGAGGACGGCGGCGGTGCGGGCATGCAGAGCCGGGAGGAGGAGGCACATGAACGAGAGCGAGCCCGAAGACGACCGGCGCGCCCGGCTCCGCGACCTCGAGGAATCGCTGGCGCGGCTGCGCGCCGACCTTCCCTCGCCGTCCGGCGACCCCACGGACATGGTGGACTCCGGGCAGTACCTCGCCCAGCGCGAGGAGCTGCAGGGGCAGATCGACCTGCTGGAGGCCGAACGCGAACGCCTCCGCGCCGATCTCGGCATGACCTGAGCGGCCTGGAGGCGGCCCGGAGGCGGCCGGGAACAAACCCCGGCGGCCTCCGGTTGCGTGGGCATGACCACCTACGAGGAGTTCGAGCGCGCGACGTTGTTCTTCGACGCCCGGGACTACGCGGGCGCGGCGCGCATGCTGGCCCCGATCGTCGACGGCGACCCGGGCAACCGCGCCGCGGTCGAGCTGCTCGCCCGCGCGTACTTCCACAGCGCCCAGCTCGGCCCCGCCGAGGAGACGTTCCGCCGGCTGATCGAGCTGGACCCCGGCAACGGCTGGGCGCACGAGGCCCTCGCCCGCACCCTGGAGCGGCGGAGCCGCCCGGACGAGGCCCGCGCGTTCCGCAAGCTGGCGCGCGCCATGGGCGTCGCGCCCGCGGAGCAGGTCGAGGTCTCCGTGACCGCCGCCGACCTGGCCTGACGGGTCAGTCCGCGGACTCGTCGCGGGGGAGGCGCAGGACGAACCGGGCGCCGGGGACGCCGTCGATGCGGTCGGTGAGGATCAGCGAGCCGCCGTGCGCCTCGGCGATGTCGCGGGAGATCGCGAGGCCGAGGCCGGTGCCGCCGGCGTCGCGGTGCCGGCCCTCGGCCAGCCGCGCGAACCGCTCGAAGACGCGCTCGCGGTCCTCCGGCGCCACGCCCGTCCCGTCGTCGATCACCTCGACCACCGCGGTGGCGGGCGGCTCGTTGCGCAGGATCACCGTCACCTCGTCGACGGCGTGCCGGTCGGCGTTGTCGATCAGGTTGGTGAGCAGCCGCCCCAGCTCGCTGCGCCCGCCGCGCACCGTCACCGGCCCCTCCGCCAGCACCGTCACCTGGACGCGGCGGGGGCGGCGCAGCACCTCCTGGTCGGTGATCTCGGTCAGGTCCACCCGCTCGCGGGAGAAGCCGCGGTCGGCGTCGAGCCGGGCCAGCGCCAGCAGGTCGTCCACCACGGCCGACAGCCGCTCGGTGTTGAGCAGGATGGCGCGCAGCGTGGCGGGGACGTCGGCGTCCTCGGGGGCCGAGAGCGCCAGTTCCAGCTCCATGCGCAGCGCGGTGAGCGGGCTGCGCAGCTCGTGCGACACGTCCGAGACGAACGCGCGCTGCCGCGCGACGGCCTCCTCCAGGCGGTCCAGGGTGGCGTTCACGCTGTCGGCGAGCCGGCCCACCTCGTCCCGGCGGGCCGGGGCCGGGACGCGGCGCTCCAGGTCCGTCGCGGTGATCTCGTCCAGCTTCCGGCGGATGTCCTCGACCGGACGCAGCGCCCGGCTCACCGACAGCCACGTCCCGTAGCCGGCGAGCCCGGTGACGAACGGGACGAAGAACAGGAGCAGCGCCGCCGTGAGCGGGCGCGGCAGCGGCCCCGGCCGGGGAGCCAGCGAGTAGATGAACACCGCGTCCGGCCCGATCCCCACCCGGCGCTCGACGACCACGAAGCAGCGGGCGCCGGGCGCGTCGATGCCGCAGAGGGGGGCGACCCGGCGCTCCTCGAACGGCGACGGCGGCGGGAGCGGGACCCTGGCGCGGCCCTGCATCCGCGGCGTGGCCGCGAGTATGTCGCCCCGCTGGTCCACCACCTGCTGCAGGGTGTCGGTGGTGGGCGAGATGTCCAGGGTCAGCTGACCCTTCTGGAGCGCCGTCGCCGTCCGCCGGTTGTTGCGCGTCAACTGCCGGACAAGGTCGTCGTAGGCGTCCTGGTGGACCTGGACCAGCAGTACCGCGCTCAGCACCGACGACAGCACGAAGGCGATCAGGGAGGCCGCCACCGTCACCCGGAACCGGATCTCCGGGTGGCGCAGGACGGCCCGCCAGATCCAGTGGCTCGGGCCCGTGGAGGGCCGGCTGAGCCGGGCGCGTATGACGACCTCCCGGTGGTGCTGCACTCATGTCAGTACCGGGAATTCTTGCCTGAACAGGGCAAACTGCACCCTGGCCGCCGGGTAAAAGATTCTCAGGCGGAGGCCTCGTCGACGCCCCAGCGGCGCCTGATCGCCCCGTCCACCAGGCCGAACAGCTGGTCGATCACGATGCCGAGGACCAGGATCACCAGCATGTAGGAGATCATGTCGGCGGTGTTGTTGAGCTCCCTGGCCTGCGACAGCAGCACGCCGAGCGAGGTCGTGTCGCCGATCACGACCAGCAGTTCGCCCGCCATCAGGCTGCGCCACGCGAACGCCCAGCCCTGCTTCAGCCCCGCCACGAACGAGGGCAGCGACGCCGGCAGGATCAGGTGCCGGTACAGCGGGATGCCGCGCAGCCCCATCACCTTCCCCGCGCGCAGCAGGATCGGCGGCGTGTAGTCGACGCCCGCGATCAGCCCGTTGGCGATCGACGGCGCGGCCCCGAGGATCACCACGAACAGGATCGCGCTCTCGCTGAGCCGGAACAGCAGGATGGCGAGCGGGAACCAGGCGATCGACGGCATCGTCTGCAGCCCGGTGATCAGCGATCCGAAGGCGCGGCGCAGCACCCGGAACCGCGCCACCAGCGCGCCGACCCCCACCCCGACCGCGACGGCGAAGGCGAACCCGACGGCGGCCCGCCGCATCGTCAGCGCGACCGCGTCCCAGAACCGCGCCGAGGTGAGCCGGCCCCAGAAGACCGGGAGGGTGTCGCGGGGGCCGGGAAGCACCCACGGCTCCTTCCAGCCGCTCCACACGACCAGCTGCCAGGCCGCGAGCGCGATCAGCACGGCCGCGGCCATCGGCCACGCCGCCGACCACGCCCGCCGGCCGAACCTGGTGCGCGCCGTCCCGCCGCCGAGCTCCAGCGCGTCGAGCCCGGCCAACTCGCGGTCGAGCCGCGCCGTCTCCTCCGGCGCCTCTCCCTTCACCACGTCATGCGCCATGCCGGACGACCTCCTCGCGCAGCCGGTCGGTGACGGAGGCGCCCAGGGAGGCGACCTCGGGGGAGTCGATCCGCCGCGGCCGCTCCATCGGGACGGGGAACTCCGCCACGACCCGGCCCGGGCGGCTGCTGAGCAGCACCACCCGGTCGCCGAGCCGGACCGCCTCCCTGACGTTGTGGGTGACGAACAGCACGGTCAGGGCGCGCTCCCGCCAGATCCGCTCGATCTCGTCGTGCAGCAGGTCGCGGGTCATCGCGTCGAGCGCGCCGAACGGCTCGTCCATCAGCAGGACGGTCCGCTGCCCCTCGCCCGCGCCGTCCTCGGTGAGGGCCAGGGCGCGGGCGAGCGCGACCCGCTGCCGCATGCCGCCCGACAGCTGGTGCGGGCGCCTGCCCGCGAACCCGCCGAGGTGCACCGACTCGAGCAGCCGGGCGGCCCGGTCCCGCCGTTCGCCCCGCGCGACGCCGCGCGTCTTCAGGGCGAGCTCCAGGTTGCCCGTCACCGTCAGCCACGGGAACAGGGCGGGCTCCTGGAACATCAGCGCGACCCGGGCGCCGGCCTTGTCGATCGTCCCGGCGCTCGGCCGGTCGAGGTCGGCGACCAGGTTGAGCAGCGTGCTCTTGCCGCAGCCGGACGCGCCGACCAGGCACACGAACTCGCCCGGCGCCACGTCCAGGGACACCTTGTCGAGCGCGAGGAGCGCGGGCCCGCCCGTCCCGAACGCCTTGGAGACCTCGCTGAGGCGGACCGCCGTGTCCGCGGTCATCGGTCGCTGACCTGTGCCTTCCCGCCCGCCTTGAGGACGTCGTTGAGGGGGGCCAGGTTGTAGATCCCGGCCAGGTCGGTCTTCTCCAGCAGGCCGATCTCCTCGGCGTGCCGCGCGCCGCCGACCAGCGAGGACGCGACCGGGTCGGTGGTGAAGTCGATCTCCTTGAAGGCGGCGGCGAGCACGTCCTGCTTCAGCGGCTTGCCGCTCAGCTTCGCGAGGGCGTCGTTGGTGACCTTCTCGGCGTCGGCCCTGTTCCGGTTGATGAAGTCGGTCGCCTCGACGACGCCCTGGAGCAGCTTCTCGACCTGCTCGGGGTGCTTCTTCTCGTACTCCTGGCTGACCAGGAGGTTGGTGATGACGAACTTGCCGCCGGGCCACAGCGACTTCTCGTCCAGCAGCCTCTCGCCCTTGTTCTCCAGGATCAGCCGCGACGCGAAGGGCTCGGGCACCCAGGCGCCGTCGATGTCGCCCTGCGCGAACGTCTGGAGCGTCTGGGCGTTCTCCTGCGGGACGACCTTGACGTCTCCGCTGCCGTCCTTGTTGGCGGTGAGGCCGTTCTTCTTCAGCCAGTACCGCAGCGCGACGTCCTGCGTGTTGCCGAGCTGCGGGGTCGCGATCTTCTTGCCCCGCAGGTCCCCGGCGCCCTTGATCCCGGGCTTCACCACCAGCGAGACACCGCCCGAGGCCGCGCCCGAGATGATGTGGACGGCCTTGCCGTGAGACTTGGACCACGCGTTGATGGACGGGTTGGGCCCGACGAACGTCGCGTCGATCGCGCCGGAGAACAGCGCCTCGACGGCGGCGGGCCCCGCATTGAACGTCGCGGTCTTCGGCGCGGCGCCGAGGTGCTCGGCGAAGATGCCCTTCTCGACGCCGACCAGCGCGGTCGCGTGGGTGATGTTCGGGAAGTAGCCGAGCCTGAGCGGCGCGTCCCCCTCGGACCCGCCGCCGCCGTCGCCGCAGGCGGCGAGCGTGCCCGCCGCGGCCAGGACGGTGAGTGCCACGGCGGCGACGCGCCCGCGGAGTCCACGATGCATTGTCATAATTCCCTACTAATCAAGTCTGTTTGACCTGCATAGTAGATAAGGCGGGCGATCTCCGCGTCAAGTCGCGCTCCTGGCGCGATCCGGCCGCGACGCGGTCGCCGCAGGAAGTGGTTTGGTCGCAGACGTCCCCTATGCGTGGACCGCCGGGGCAACGGCGAGGCGGTTGGGCGGCGGCGGGGGCGCGCGGATAGGCTCGGTGACCGCACAGACCATCCGCACCATCAGGGGGTTCCCCGTGTCGTCGATCGAGGCCGTACTCGCCCGGGAGATCCTTGACTCCCGCGGCAACCCGACCGTCGAGGTCGAGGTGCTGCTCGCCGATGGGACCGAGGCGCACGCGGCGGTCCCGAGCGGCGCCTCCACGGGCCAGTTCGAGGCCGTCGAGCTGCGGGACGGCGGTGAGCGCTACGGCGGCAAGGGCGTCCGCAACGCCGTCAAGGCCGTCAACGAGACGATCGACGAGAAGCTCGTCGGCTACCCCGCCTCCGACCAGCGCCTGATCGACCAGCTCCTGGTCGACCTCGACGGCACCCCCGCCAAGTCCGCGCTCGGCGCCAACGCCATCCTCGGCGTCAGCCTCGCCGTCGCCAAGGCCGCCGCCGACTCCGCCGGCCTGCCGCTGTTCCGGTACGTGGGCGGCCCGAACGCGCACCTGCTGCCCGTCCCGATGATGAACATCCTGAACGGCGGCGCGCACGCCGACACCAACGTCGACATCCAGGAGTTCATGATCGCGCCGATCGGCGCGGCCACCTTCGCCGAGGCGCTGCGCTGGGGCGCCGAGACCTACCACGCGCTGAAGTCGGTGCTGAAGTCCAAGGGCCTGAACACCGGCCTCGGCGACGAGGGCGGCTTCGCCCCCGACCTGCCGAGCAACCGGGACGCCCTCGACCTCATCCTGGAGGCGATCCGCAAGGCCGGCTTCACCCCCGGCCGCGACATCGCGCTCGCGCTGGACGTCGCCGCCACCGAGTTCCACGCCGACGGCCAGTACGCGTTCGAGGGCACCAAGCGCTCCGCCGACGACATGGCCGCCTACTACGGCGAGCTGCTCGGCAGCTACCCGCTCGTCTCCATCGAGGACCCCCTCGACGAGGAGGACTGGGCCGGCTGGGAGGGCCTCACCGCCGCCGTCGGCGACCGAGTCCAGCTCGTCGGCGACGACCTGTTCGTCACCAACCCCGAGCGGCTCGGCCGCGGCATCAAGTCCGGCGCCGCCAACGCGCTGCTGGTCAAGGTCAACCAGATCGGCACGCTCAGCGAGACCCTCGACGCCGTCTCGCTCGCGCAGACCAGCGGCTACCGCTGCATGATGAGCCACCGGTCCGGCGAGACCGAGGACACCACGATCGCCGACCTCGCCGTCGCGACCAACTGCGGCCAGATCAAGACCGGCGCCCCCGCCCGCAGCGACCGGGTCGCCAAGTACAACCAGCTGCTGCGCATCGAGGAGCTGCTGGACGACGCCGCGCGCTACGCCGGCGCCGCGGCGTTCCCGCGCTTCGACGCGCGGGGCTGAGCCGCGCGGCCCGGCGGGGCGGCGTCCCGTCCCGCCGGGCACCGGGTTCCGGCAGCCGAGCCGCAGGCAGGGGAAACGCTCAGGCAGGGGACACGATGGCGCACGGTGACGACGAGCAGACCGACCACGATTCCGGAGGGCACCGGGCGAGGGGCGGCCGGGGCCGCCGCTCGAACCCGGCGCTGACGAGCCGCGCCGCGATCCTCGCGGTCGTGGTGTGCGCGATCGCGCTGAGCCTCGCCTACCCCGTCCGGGAGTACATCGCCCAGCGCAAGGAGATCGCCGACCTGCGGCGCCAGGAGGCGGTGTCCCGCCGCAAGGTGGAGATACTCGCCCAGCGCAAGCAGCAGCTCGGCGACAAGTCGTACATTGAACGTGAGGCGACGCGCCGGCTGCATTACTGTCGTCCTGACGTGAAGTGCTACATCGTCCTGGACGGCGGTGAAGGGGACGGGCAGCGCTCCCGCAAGGGCGGCACGGAGACCAGGCCGCCCTGGTACGAGACGCTGTGGCGGTCGGTGGAGGCCGCCGACAGGCCCCGCTGACCGTCCCTTGGGCGCGGACGACGAACGGATCCCCCGGATCCGTGGGGTGGGACTGATGATCGAAGCACGTGACACGGCCGCGGTCGCGGCGCAGCTGGGGCGCGAGCCGCGCGGCGTCCGCCGGGTGGCGAGCCGCTGCCCCTGCGGGCTGCCCGCCGTGATCGAGACGGCGCCGCGGCTCCCGGACGGGACGCCCTTCCCCACCCTGTTCTACCTGACGTGCCCGAAAGCCGCCTCGGCCATCGGGACGCTGGAGGGCAGCGGCGCCATGCGCGACATGCAGGCCCGGCTCGCCGCCGACCCGTCCCTGGCGGCCGAGTACGCCGCCGCGCACGAGGACTACCTGCGCCGCCGCGACGAGGCCGCCCGCGAGGACGGCGTCGAGCCGCTCCCGCCCGGCATGCAGAGCGCCGGCGGCATGCCGGAGCGCGTCAAGTGCCTGCACGCCCTCGTCGCGCACGAGCTGGCGGTGCCGGGCGCCAACCCGTTCGGCCGCGAGGCCCTCGACGCGCTGCCCGACTGGTGGCGCTCGGGGCCCTGCGCCCAGGTGGAATGCGGCACGCCGGAGAACGGCGCGGCGGAGAGCGGCACGACGGAAACCGACCACGCGGAACCGGAACCGAGGGAGGCGCGGTGACGCGCGTCGCGGCCATCGACTGCGGGACCAACTCGGTCCGCCTGCTGATCGCCGACATCGCGGCGGGGGGCGGCGACGGCGAGGGCGGCGGAAGCCTGACCGACGTCGAGCGCCGGATGGAGATCGTCCGGCTGGGCGAGGGCGTCGACCGGACCGGGCGGCTGTCGCCCGCCGCGCTGGAGCGCACCTTCACCGCGATGCGCGGGTACGCCGAGCTGATCGAGCGGCACGGGGACGGGCACGGGCCGATCAAGACCCGGGTGGTGGCGACCAGCGCGACCCGCGACGCCGCCAACCGGGCCGACTTCGTCAGCGGCGTCGTCGACATCTTCGGCGTCGTCCCCGAGGTGATCAGCGGGGACGAGGAGGCCGGGCTGTCGTTCACCGGCGCCACCCGGGAGCTGGCGAAGCTGCGCCCCGCCCGCCCCTACCTGGTCGTCGACATCGGCGGCGGGTCCACCGAGTTCGTGCTCGGCAGCTCATCGGCGGACGCGGCCCGCTCCATCGACATCGGCTGCGTGCGGATGACCGAGCGGCACCTGCGGGACGACCCGCCCTCGCCCGAGCAGATCTCCAACGCCGCCGCCGACATCGACGCGGCGCTCGCCGCCGTCCGCGAGAGCGTCCCGGTGGACGAGGCGCGCACCCTCGTGGGGCTCGCCGGGTCCGTCACCACGGTCGCCGGCATCGCGCTCGACCTGCCGACCTACCAGCCGGAGCGCATCCACCTCGCGCGGATCACCGCCGGCCAGGTGCACGAGGTGACGCGGCGGCTGCTGCACGCCACCCGCGCCGAGCGCGCCGAGTTCGGCGTCATGCACCCCGGCCGCGTCGACGTGATCGGCGCCGGCGCGCTCATCCTGGACCGGATCATGCGCGAGTACGGGTTCGGAGCGGTCGTCGTCAGCGAGCACGACATCCTCGACGGCATCGCCTGGTCGCTGTGTTGATTCAGTCCCGGCCCCCTTCGCTCGCCTTGCGGCTGTGTTAATACAGTCCCGGACCACTTCGCTCGCCTGGCGGCTCGCTGCGTGACCGTGCCTGGGCGAACGCGGCATCGCTTCGCGATCTGCCCGGTTCCGCTCGCCTCCGGCTTCGCTCCACCGGCCAGGTCACGCGTTCGCGCGCGTGGCCGAGGCCACTTTGCGACAGGCCTAGTACTTGAGGCGGGTCAGCAGGGCGGGGATCAGGACCGCGTTCGGGTTCTGCTGCGGGACGTAGAGCAGCGGCGCGGTGCCGCCGGACTGCTGGATCCAGACCCGTCCCCGGTCGACGGTCGCGCCGGAGATCAGCGACCAGCTCAGCGACACCCGGTTGCCGCGCACGCCGCCCGGGTGGACGGTCAGCCCCTGCGCCACGTCGACCGACTCGCCCGCGCGCACGCGGCGGGCCAGCTCCTCGACGATCCGCGGCTCCGCGTACTCCTGGCAGAGCTGGATCAGCCGCCCCCAGACGTGCTCGGGCTCGCCGTCCGCCCCCGGCGGGCGGCCGGGCAGGACGCCCGGCTCGACCACCACCTCCACGCGGGGGCCGCCGCGGAACGGGTACCGCCCCGCCTGGAAGATCCACTGAGTGGCGGGGGCGCGGCCGTGTGCGGCCGGGTGCTCGGCCGCCCAGTACGCCACCCACTCGACCCGCGCCCAGGCGAGCGACGCGTTCCCGTAGGCGACGCCCTGGTCGTCGGCGTGCAGGCGTAGGCCGCGCACGTTCACGTCGAGGGCGGGGACGAAGGGGGCGCGGTCCCAGGTCGGGACGTGCGGGGCGGCGTGGTGCGTCCCGCCGGAGGTCCCGCGGTCCGGGCGCTGCTCGCGGCGCGGGATCCGGGGCGGGCGGTCGGGTTCGGGGTTCAGCCGCTCGGTCCAGTTCTGCCCGTCCCACCAGCGCAGGCTCCCAGTCCCGTAAGGGTCTGGGTACCAGCCCGGTTGCGACACTCCTGCCTCCCACCTCGCACAACGCGCGTGCCGGACCACCGCCTCCCCGACCGGCGAACGCATCGTACCGATCGGACCCGCTCGCCACCGGCCATGGGCGGAACCCGGCCACCGGCTGTGGCGTGGGACGATCGGTGGTATGCCGCCCGCCAACCCTCCGTTCGTGCCGCCCGGGTCAGGGTGGCCGGAAGACCCCGCCGTCCCCGCGACCCCCGTCGCGCACGGCGCGGGCGACGTCGCCGAACTGGCCGCCGGGGCGCCGGATCTGCACGAGCTGTGCGCCCGCCAGTCGGTGTGCCGCGCCTGCGACCGCCTCGTGGAGTGGCGGGAGCAGGTCGCCGTCCAGCGCCGCCGGGCCTTCGCGGACGAGCGGTACTGGGGGCGTCCCATCGCGGGATGGGGCGACGAGCGCCCGCGGATCCTGATCGTCGGGCTCGCCCCGGCCGCGCACGGCGGCAACCGCACCGGCCGGATCTTCACCGGCGACCGCTCGGGCGACTGGCTGTTCGCGTCCCTGCACCGGGTCGGGCTGGCGGCCCGGCCGACCAGCGTCCACGCGGGCGACGGGCAGCGGCTGATCGGCGCGCGGATGGCGGCGACCGTCCGCTGCGCCCCGCCCGACAACAAGCCGACCCCGCTGGAGCGGACCACCTGCCTGCCGTGGCTCGCCCGCGAGGTCGCGGAGGTCGCCCCGACCGTCCGCTGCGTGGTGTGCCTCGGCGGGTTCGCCTGGCAGGGCGTGTGGCCCGCGCTGAAGCAGGCCGGGTACGGGGTGCCGCGCCCCCGGCCGAAGTTCGGCCACGGCGCCGAGGTCGAGCTGGCGCCGCCGCCGTCCGAGCCCCGGCGCGACCCCGTCCTGCTGCTGGGCTGCTACCACCCGAGCCAGCAGAACACCTTCACCGGCCGGGTCACCGAGGACATGCTGGACGCCGTCTTCGTCCGCGCCCGCGACTACCGCTAGCGGGACCGGGCGCTCGCCGTCCAGGGCGCCGACCCGAGCCCGTCGCGCCGGCGGAACGGCCCGGACGAACCGCGGCATCGCTTCCCCCCGATCACCGTCTCCGCGAGGAGTTCGACGGCGAGGCAGGGCCGTGGCCAAGCGGCCGTGGTGCGGCGGACCGGCCCCTGCACCGATCCGCCGCCCGCGACCGCTTGGCGCCCCCGTCGGGCCCTGGCCTCGCCGTCTCCCTTCTGGCGTTACAACGGGTGAGATGCCGACGGTGGGGAGGAAGTTCGCAACTGCGGCCAAGACGTGAGCGGACCGCAGAACCGGGTACCGCTCCGGATATGCCATCCCAGCGCACGAAACAGATCGTGATCGTCGGCGGCGGGTACGTCGGCATGTACACGGCCCTGCGCCTGCAGAAGAGGCTGCGCGGCGAACTGCGCCGCGGCGAGGTCGCCGTCACCGTCATCGATCCCCAGTCCTACATGACCTACCAGCCGTTCCTGCCCGAGGCGGCCGCGGGGAACCTGGAGCCCCGGCACGTCGTCGCGCCGCTGCGCAAGGTCCTGAACCGCTGCCGGATCGTGAACGGGTTCGTGACGCGGATCGACAACGCGTCCAAGCGCGTCACCATCAGGCCGGCCGGGTCGAACCACGGCGTGCCGGAGCGGGACGTGGAGTACGACATGCTCGTGGTCTGCCTCGGGTCCATCTCCCGGACGCTGCCCATCCCCGGCCTGGCCGAATGCGGGATCGGCTTCAAGACCGTCGAAGAGGCGATCTTCCTGCGCAACCATGTCATCCACCAGCTCGACATCGCCGCGTCCAACCCGAACGACGAGGCCGTCCGCAAGCGCGCCCTCACGTTCGTGTTCGTCGGCGCCGGATTCGCGGGCATCGAGGCCATCGCCGAGCTGGAGGACATGGCCCGCGACGCCTGCAAGTGGTACCCGACCATCGACGAGGAGGAGATGCGCTGGATGATGGTCGAGGCCACCGACCGCATCCTCCCCGAGGTGGGCCCCGAGATGGGCCGCTGGACCGCCGAGGCCCTGCGCCGGCGCGGCATCGAGGTCAAGATGAACACGCTGCTGAAGTCCGCGGAGAAGCGGCACATCGTGCTGAGCGACGGCGAGGAGTTCGACGCCGGAACCCTCGTCTGGACCGCCGGAGTCAAGCCGCACCCCGTCGTCAAGGAGAGCGACCTGCCCCTGGACGACAAGTCCCGCATCAAGTGCACCGCCGACCTGACCGTGGAAGGGCTCGACGGCGTCTACGCCGCCGGCGACAACGCCGCCGTCCCCGACCTCACCGACACCGGCGACTTCACCGCGCCCAACGCCCAGCACGCGGTCCGGCAGGCCAAGCGCCTCGCCGACAACATCGTGGCGGACCTGCGCGGCAAGCCCAGGAAGCCGTACGTGCACGCCTACGTCGGCTCCGTCGCGGGCCTCGGCCTGCACAAGGGCGTCGCCAACGTCTACGGGCTCAAGCTCCGCGGCCTCCCCGCGTGGTTCATGCACCGCACCTACCACCTGTCGCGCATGCCGACCGTCAACCGCAAGTTCCGGATCACCATGGACTGGACGCTCTCGGCGTTCTTCCGCCGCGAGATCGTCTCGCTCGGGGAACTCGAATCGCCCCGCCAGGAGTTCGAGCTCGCGGCCGGCCGCCAGCACGACATCTGACAACCGTTCTTGACCGACCGGACCGTTCCACTGGCCGAACCCGGCCGCCGAAGCCCCATTCCCACGGCCCTTGGAGAAGGCGGTGGCAGCCACTGACTCGATATGATGACGCCGCCCCTGTAGCCCAATGGCAGAGGCGGGCTCCCTAAAAGAGCCATTGTGTCGGTTCGAGTCCGACCAGGGGCACAGTGTCTTCCCAGGGGGGCGACCCCCTGGAACCCCCGTTGCGAGCCGGGCGATCCTCCCGCCACGGTTTCGGTGTGTTGTGCCCGTGCGGGTTTGTTGCGTGGCGCTGCGGTCGCCCGGCTCGGCGGGTCGTGCGGCCTCCAGGCGCCTGGAGCGCCTTCCGGCCGCCCGCCCCGCTGTGTTTCCCAGGGGGAGCGACCCCCCTGGAGCCCCCCGTTGCGAGCCGGGCGATCCTCACGCCACGGCTGAGGTTCTTGTGCCCGTGCGGGCTTGTGCGTGGCGCTGCGGTCGCCCGGCTCGGCGGGGCGTGCGGCCTCCAGGCGCTTAGAGCGCCTTCCGGCCGCCCGCCCCGCGGACCGGTTCAGGTCCACTCCAAGAGCGTTATGGCGTGGCCCGTCCAGGAGCGTTGGACGTGGATGTTCTGAGCCTTTTGGGGGGTGTCCTTGCGGGGAGTGGTCAAGGGCGGTGGGGGAAATGCGGGATTGGTTGGGCGGGGTTTCGGCTGATCAACCGGGGGGAGTGCGGCTTACACTGAGGGTTCACGTCGGCCGAAGTGGAGACTCTGATGGAGAGTAGAAATCCCGCGTTCCGGGGAGGAGCCTTCGACCAGCGGGGCGGAGGGTTCGGGGCGCAGCCCTACGGGGCGCAGCCCTACGGAGGGGGCGGGTACGCCGCGCCCGGGTACGCGCCGCCCGCCACCCGGCCGATGACCATGGACGACGTCGTCGTCCGCGGGTTCCTGACGCTCGCGACCCTGGTGGTCACCGCGGCGCTGGCCTGGACGCTCGTGCCCACCTCGCTCGCCGCGCCCGTGCTCGTCCTCGCGCTCGTCGCCGAGATCGGCATCTGGGCGTTCATCACGTTCGGCCGCAAGGCCAACGCGGCGATGGTGCTGGCGTTCGCCGCGGTCTACGGCGTCGTCGTCGGAATCATCAGCCACTCCTACAACGACCTCTACCACGGGGTCGTGTTCCAGGCCGTGATCGGGACGGCGCTGGCGTTCGGCGCCACCCTCGCCGTCTACGCGCTGCGCATCGTCCGGGTCACGCCCAAGTTCGCCAAGTTCGTGATGGCCGCCGGGCTCGCGCTGATCGGGCTCATGGTCGTCAACCTCGTGGTGCACCTCTTCGGCGGCGACCACGGCATCGGCATCCGCGACCCCGGCAGCCCGCTCGCCTACGTCTTCAGCGTCGCCGCGATCCTCGTCGGCTGCTTCTTCCTGCTGCTCGACTTCGACTCGATCGAGAACGGCGTCCGGGCGGGCGCGCCCGAGAAGTTCGCGTGGTACTGCGCGTTCGGGCTGGTGCTGAGCCTGGTGTGGATCTACCTGGAGATCCTGCGGCTGCTCAGCTACTTCTCCGGACGCGACTAGCGTCCCGCAAGGATCAGCCCCGCGCCGGGCGGCGTGGGGCTGATCTTTGTGCGGGATCTCTGCGCCAAGGTCGCGGCGGCACGGCGCCGCGACTGCGGGGGCATCCTCTGGCGGGATCCCGCAACGTCCGTTATGAAGTTCGCTCGGTACGTCCCCCCGAGGGAGGGACGTGCTCAGTAGTGGCGGGCGCGGCGCGCGCGCTCGTGCTCGCGGACCAGCGCCGCGGCGTAGCCATGCGAGAGGTTGTGCTCCTCGGCCAGCCAGGTGCTGCGTTCCTCGCAGCGGGTGAACGACGGGCCGTTCTCGATGGCGGTGAACCACTCGGGGATGTCACGTCCTGTGACTTGCGGGATGCGGGCGATCAGCTTGCTGTGCGTCTCCGGCGAGTGGTTCAGTGACAATTGGCACCTCCAGGTCGCGGGCCTCTTCCTGCCGACTCTGCAACACCTCCGCGCATGTGACAACCCCCTAACGGGGACCTATCTTTTACGTTACGTAGATCATTTGTAGCGGGGATGTTCCCCGGAAACGCGCAGGTGGCCCGCATGGAGCCGCCTGAGGGCGGTTCCGGGCGGGCCACCGGATGCTTCTTGCCGGAAAGTTTGTTCGTCGTTTCCCCAGGTAAGTTCGGCCTTACCTCTAGGAGAGGCGCTCCAGGACCATCGCCATGCCCTGGCCGCCGCCCACGCACATGGTCTCCAGCCCGAACTGCTTGTCGTGGAACCGGAGGCCGTTGAGCAGCGTGGAGGTGATCCGGGCGCCGGTCATGCCGAAGGGGTGACCGACCGCGATCGCGCCGCCGTTGACGTTCAGCTTGTCGAGGTCGATGCCGAGGTCCTCGGCGGACGGCAGCACCTGCGCCGCGAACGCCTCGTTGATCTCGACGAGGTCGATGTCGTCGATCGTCATCCCGGCCTTGGCGAGGGCCTTGCGGGACGCCTCCACCGGGCCGAGGCCCATGATCTCGGGGGACAGGCCGGTGACGCCGGTCGACACGATCCGGGCCAGCGGGGTGATGCCGAGCTCGGCGGCCTTGGTGTCGCTCATGACGACGACCGCGGCGGCGCCGTCGTTGAGCGGGCAGCAGTTGCCCGCGGTGACCGTCCCGTCCGGCCGGAACACCGGCTGGAGCTGCGACACCTTCTCGTAGGTGGTGCCGGGGCGGGGGCCGTCGTCCTTGGCGACGACGGAGCCGTCCGGCAGCGTCACCGGGGTGATGTCCTTCTCCCAGAACCCGTTGGCGAGGGCCTTCTCGGCGAGGTTCTGCGAGCGGACGCCGAACTCGTCCTGCGCCTGCCGGGACACGCCGCGCATGCCCGCCACGTTCTCGGCGGTCTGGCCCATCGCGATGTAGATGTCGGGCACCGCGCCGTCCTCGCGGGGGTCGTGCCACACGGGGGCGCCGCCCTCGCCGGCCCGGGCGGTGCGGGCCTGGGCCTCCTCGAACACCGGGTTCTGCGTGTCGGGCAGGCCGTCGCTGCTGCCCTTGGCGAACCGGCTCACGGTCTCGACGCCCGCCGAGACGATGACGTCGGCCTCGCCGGCGCGGATCGCGTGCAGCGCCATCCGGGTCGTCTGGAGGGAGGACGAGCAGTAGCGGGTGATGGTCGCGCCGGGCACGTTGTCCCAGCCCAGCAGGACCGACACGACGCGCGCCATGTTGTAGCCCTGCTCGCCGCCCGGCAGGCCGCAGCCGAGCAGCAGGTCGTCGATCTGGCTCGGGTCCAGCTGCGGGACCTTCGCCATCGCGGCGGTGACCATCTGGGCGGTGAGGTCGTCGGGCCGGATGTCCTTGAGCGACCCCTTGAAGGCGCGGCCGATCGGCGAGCGCGCGGTTGCGACGATGACTGCCTCGGGCATGTGCGGGTCTCCTTCTCAGCGGCCAACGGTGTTACTCACCGGTCACCAGCAATCTAGCCGCTGGTCGCACGCGGCGTACACGCCGCCCCCCGGGCCTGGTGGACGGCGCGTCCAATAAGTGTCGACTTACCTCGCTCACCTGGGCGAAGTCCCGGCGGCGCGGTGACCGCCGCCCCATGTGCCCGGGACGCCGGGCGCCGCAGGCTGGGAGCGACGCCACCGGCCGGGCCGTCGCAGGCGCGCGCGGAGGCCCGGCCGGGGTCCCGGACCGCCGGGGCCCGCCACCGGTGACCGGGCGGGCTCCGGCCCCGCGAGGGCGGCGCGGTCCTCGCCCGCAGTGTCGTCATCTGCATGGCGCTCGGCTTCGCGGCGGCGGGGCAGGTGGGGGCGGCGCAACGGGTACCGGAGCGTGGCCCAGCGGCCCCGGGGACCGCGGTCGCGGCCTGCCAGCGACGCGCCGCTGACCTCCGTACCAGCCCGCTCCGCGGCCTCGACGGCGGCGAGGTAGACGGGGATGACGTCCGCCGTCAGATGGCCGGACAGGTCGCGCCGCAGGCCCAGCGCGGACGCCATCGACGGCAGCACCGCGGCGGACGCGGCGGCGTAGCCGCGGGCCGACGGGTGGTAGCGGTCCTCGCTGAACATGGAGAGCGGGTCGGCGGCGAACTCGGGGCCGAGCAGGTCGCCGAGCGACACCGACCGGCCGCCGCGCTCGACGACGGCGATCGTCTGGGCGGCGGCGAGCTGGCGGCTCGCCCGGCGCGCGAACCAGCGCAGCGGCGGCATCAGCGACCTGACCGAGCCGAGGTCGGGGCAGGTGCCGACGACGACATGGCTCCCGGCGCCGCGCAACCGCTCCACCGCCTCCCCGAGGTGGCGGACGGACTCGACCGCCGGCACCCGCCCGGTCACGTCGTTGGCGCCGATCATGATGACGGCGATGTCGGGACGGGTCTGCAGAGCCTGGGCGACCTGGCCGCCGAGCGCCTCCGAGCGGGACCCGGAGCGGGCCACGTTCGTCAGCCGGACCGGACGCCCCGCGACCGCCGCCAGCCCGGCGGCGAGCAGCGCGGCGGGCGTCTCCTCCGGAGTGTGCACGCCCAGCCCGGCGGCGGTGGAGTCGCCCAGCATGACGAGCGAGAGGGGCTCGCCGCCGTGCGCCTCGCCGTACAGCCCGTCCGCCACGGGCGGGTCGCCGTTCGGCCGCGACAGGATGGTCCTGCGGGCGAGCCGGGCCTGCATGAGGAGCAGGCCGAACGTGATTCCGCCGAGTGCGGTGATGCCTCCGCCGCCGTAGGCCGCGGCCGCCGCGATACGGCGTGCGGTGAATGCCCTCAACATGCTGCGCTGACCCTCCGTGAATGATTTCCTACCCGCGCCAAAGGGTCGCGATACCTGCGGTGGCCGATCTCGGCTACCGTCGGGAACGGGAAACCTTCCGGGTCCCGCGTCCGTTTCCGCGCGTGACCGGCGGCGGAAGAGGGCCGCAACTTCAAGAACACCACACTGAACGACAAGGATGTCGCGGTGCACGTACACGACTCGCTCCTCGAACTGATGGGCAACACCCCGCTCGTTCGACTGCGCAAGGTGACCGCCGGCGTGGGCGGCGGCCGGCGGCCGCAGGTGCTCGCCAAGGTGGAGTACTTCAACCCCGGTGGGTCGGTGAAGGACCGCATCGCGGTCCGGATGGTCGACGCCGCCGAGGAGTCCGGCGAGCTGCGGCCCGGCGGGACGATCGTCGAGCCGACGTCCGGCAACACCGGGGTCGGGCTCGCCATCGTCGCCCAGGAGCGCGGCTACCGCTGCGTCTTCGTCTGCCCCGACAAGGTCGGCAAGGACAAGATCGACGTGCTGCGCGCGTACGGCGCCGAGGTCGTCGTCTGCCCGACGGCGGTGAACCCCGAGCACCCCGACTCCTACTACTCGGTGTCGGACCGCCTCGTCACCGAGATCCCGGGGGCGTGGAAGCCGAACCAGTACACCAACCCGCAGAACCCCCGGTCGCACTACGAGACGACCGGGCCGGAGCTGTGGGAGCAGACCGAGGGCCGCATCACGCACTTCGTCGCGGGCATCGGCACCGGCGGCACGATCAGCGGCGTCGGCCGGTACCTCAAGGAGGTCTCCGGCGGGCGGGTCCGGATCGTCGGCGCGGACCCGGAGGGCTCGGTCTACTCCGGCGGCAGCGGCCGCCCCTACCTCACCGAGGGCGTCGGCGAGGACATCTGGCCCGAGACCTACGACCGCGACATCTGCGACGAGGTCATCGCGGTGTCCGACAAGGACTCCTTCACCATGACCCGCCGCCTCGCCCGCGAGGAGGCGCTGCTCGTCGGCGGCTCCTGCGGGATGGCCGTCGTCGCCGCGCTGCGCGTGGCCGAGAAGGCCGACCCGGACGCGGTGATCGTGGTGCTGCTGCCCGACGGCGGCCGCGGCTACCTCGGCAAGATCTTCAACGACAGCTGGATGGCGGACTACGGCTTCCTCACCCCCTCCACCGAGGAGGCGCGGGTCGGCGAGGTGCTCACCCGCAAGGGCGGCACGCTGCCGGAGTTCGTGCACGTCCACCCGCACGAGACCGTGCAGACCGCGATCGCCATCATGCGCGAGTACGAGGTGTCGCAGCTGCCGGTGATGAAGGAGGAGCCGCCGGTCATGGCGGCCGAGGTGGTCGGCTCGGTCGGGGAGACCGACCTGCTCGACATCATGGTGAAGGGGCAGGCCAAGATGACCGAGCCGGTGGAGTCGCACATGGCGGCGCCGCTGCCGACGCTCGGCTCCGGCGAGCCGGTCAGCAAGGCCGTCGGAGTCCTGGAGAAGTCCGGCGCCGCCGTCGTCCTCGTGGACGGCAAGCCCAAGGGCCTGATCACCCGGCAGGACCTGCTCGCCTTCCTGGCCGACTCCACCGGCTGACCCGCCGGGCGGCGGCGCGCCGCAAGGGCCGCCGAAACGGCAGAGCGCCTGGAGACCGTGCGGTCTCCAGGCGCTCTGCCGTTCAGGTGCCGGGTTGCGGGGTCCGGCCGGTGGGCGGCGTTATGGGCCGGCCCCCGCAACCCGGCGTCTCGGGGGGCGCCGCGGTCAGCCGCGGAACCCGGACGGGGCGAAGTCCTCCCGCGTGTCGGACGGCCGGAGCTGCTTCTTCGGCTCGTCGCCGTGGCCCGGCCACCAGGCCCTGTGGCCCAGCATCGCGGTGAGGCCCGGGACCAGGAAGGTGGACATCACGAAGGCCGACAGCGCGATGCCGATCGCCACCGAGAAGCCCATCTGCTGGAGCATCGAGACCGGCGCGAGCATCATCACCGAGAAGGTGCCGGCCAGGATGAGGCCCGCCGCGGCGACCGTCGGGCCGCCGTGCTGGACGGCCAGGGCCGCCGCCTTCCGCGGCTCGTGGCCCTCCTTGGCCTCCTCGCGCAGCCGCGCCGTCATCAGGATGTTGTAGTCGGTCCCGATGGCCAGCACGAACAGGTAGAGGACGATCGGCAGCTGGAAGGTGACGCCGGGCTCGCCCATCGCGCCCTGGAAGACGTACACCGCGGAGCCGAGCGTCGCCGCGAAGCCGAGCAGGACGGCCACGACCAGGTACAGCGGCGCGACCACCGACCTCAGCAGCAGCGCCAGGATCAGCGCGATCAGCACCGCCGCGACCGGCAGGATCACCGACAGGTCGCGGTTGTTGACCGTGTTGATGTCGGAGAAGATCGCCGTCGGCCCGCCGACGTAGGCGCGGGTGCCCTCCGGCGCCGCCTTGTGCACGGCGGGCGCCAGGTCGTCCTTGACCAGGCTGATCGCCTTGTTGGACGCGGGGTTGAGCTTCAGCACCAGGTCGACCCGGGCCACGGACTTGTCCTGGCCGGGGACGGGCGGCTGCACCTTGCCGACGCCGGGCGCGTTCTCGACGGCCTTGCTGAACGCCTGGAGCTGCTGCTGGTCGACCGGCTGCCCGTTCTGGCTCTTGATGAACACCTGGACCGGGGTGGTCAGGCCGGGCGGGAAGCCCTTCTCCATGTCCTTGGTCGCCTGGGCGGACTCGGTGTCCTGCGGGAAGCCGGCGGCGAAGTCGTAGTCGGCCTTGAACCCGAGGGTGCCGAGCGCCAGCACGACCAGGACGAGCCCGGACGCCGCGGCGGCCAGGGCGGGGCGCTTGCCGACGCCGCGGCCGATGGCCGTGGAGAACCTGTCCTTCGGCTGCTTCTTCCACGCCTTGGACGGCCAGAAGACGGCGGTGCCGAGGAGCGAGACGATCGCCGGGAACAGCGTCAGCGAGGTGATGCCCATCACGACGACGGCGATGGCGAGGGCCGGGCCCCAGGCGCTGAAGACGCCGAAGGTCGCGAGCAGCAGGACCAGGAAGGTGACGGCGATGGCGGCGGCGGCCGAGGAGATGACCTCGCCGACCCGCTCCACCGCGGTGATCATCGCGGTCTTCTTGTCGTCGCCGGCCCGCAGCCGCTCGCGGAAGCGGAACATCAGGAACAGGTAGTAGTCGGCGCCGATGCCGAAGAGCACGATCAGGATGATGGTGCTGAGGCTGTCGTCGCCGGAGAACCCGAAGATCTTCGAGGCGACGCCGATCAACCCCATCGCGACCTGCATGGTCACGCTGATGATGACGATCGGCAGCACCGCCGCCAGCGGGGCCCGGAAGATCAGCAGGATCAGGCCGATGATCAGCACGAAGGTGGCGATGCCGACGATCTCGAAGGACTTGTTGAAGGAGTCCTCGTTGTCGACGAAGCCGGCGACGTCACCGCCGACCTTGGCCTCCAGCCCGCTGCCCTTCAGCAGGGTCGGCAGGTCCTTGCGGATCTGCTTGACCGCCTCGCCCTGCTTCTTGTTGTCGTCCATCGAGGTGCCCTTCATCGGCACCATGACCACCTGGACGGCCTTGTTGGGCGCCACCGCTTGCGGTCCGGTCGCGAAACCGAGGACCGTCGGAGGCTTCTTGGCGTTGAGCGACTTGGCGGCGGCGTCCACCTTCGCGGTGTCCTGCGCCGTCAGCGGGCTGCCGTCGGTGCGCTTCACCACGATGAGCGAGGAGGTGTCCTCCTGCTGCGGGAAGGCCTTTTCGGCGATCTTGAGCGCCTGCACCGACTCGTACTTCGAGGGCAGGAAGTCGCCCTGGTCGGACTCGGTGGTGAGCTTGGGGGAGAAGGCGATGATGAGCACCGCGGCCACGAGCCAGGCCACGATCGTCCACCACGGGTGTCTCACGACGAAGCGCGCGAGCCGAGCGAACATGGGGGCTTCCTTAATTCACGGTCGTTGGGATACCTGTAAAACGGTAGAGACCGGACGCCGCTTGCGGGTCACCCGCTGCGCCGAAATAGCGGGTGATACCTCCGGGGGAGCCTCTCCTTCTTGAGGAGGGTCGGGGAGTGGATAGCCTCGTACCCATGGACAACGAGGTTCAGCAGGGCTTCGAGACCCTGGCCATCCACGCCGGGCAGGAGCCCGACCCCGCCACCGGCGCGGTCGTCCCGCCGATCTACCAGGTCTCCACCTACAAGCAGGACGGCGTCGGGGGGCTGCGCGGCGGCTACGAGTACTCCCGGTCGGCCAACCCGACCCGTACGGCGTTGGAGGTATGCCTCGCCGAGACGGAGGGCGGAGCGCGCGGGCTGGCGTTCGCCTCCGGGCTCGCCGCCGAGGACGCGCTGCTGCGCACCGTCTGCAAGCCCGGAGACCACGTCATCGTCCCGAACGACGCCTACGGCGGGACCTACCGGCTGTTCGCGAAGGTCGCCCAGCCGTGGGGCGTCGAGTTCGACCCGGTGCCGCTCGGCGACATCGCCGCGGTGCGGGCGGCGGTGCGCCCCGAAACGAAGATCATCTGGGTGGAGACGCCGACCAACCCGCTGCTCGGCATCGCCGACATCGCGGCGCTCGCCGCCGTCGCGCGGGACGCGGGGGCGCTGCTGGCCGTCGACAACACCTTCGCCTCGCCCTACCTGCAGCGGCCCCTGGAGCTCGGTGCGGACATCGTCGTCCACTCGACCACCAAGTACATCGGCGGGCACTCCGACGTGGTCGGCGGCGCGCTGATCGCCGCGGACGCCGCCGTCGGGGAGCGGCTGGCGTTCCACCAGAACGCGATGGGCGCCGTCGCGGGCCCGTTCGACGCCTGGCTCACCCTCCGCGGGATCAAGACGCTCGGCGTCCGGATGGACCGGCACTGCGCGAACGCCGAGCGGATCGTGGAGATGCTGACGCGGCACCCGTCCGTCCGGCAGGTCCTCTACCCGGGGCTGCCCGATCATCCCGGGCACGACATCGCCGCCAAGCAGATGAAGGCGTTCGGGGGCATGGTCTCGTTCCGGATGGAGTCGGAGGAGGCCGCCGTCCGGGTCTGCGAGCGGACGAAGCTGTTCACGCTCGGCGAGTCGCTCGGCGGCGTCGAGTCGCTGATCGAGCACCCGGGCCGGATGACGCACGCCTCGGCGGCCGGATCGCCGCTGGAGGTGCCCTCCGACCTGGTGCGGCTGTCGGTCGGCATCGAGGACGTCGCCGACCTGCTCCGCGATCTGGAGCAGGCGCTTTCCTGAGAATCGGCTGACCGTTCCCCACCAGACTTGATCAAAACATCTATACTCGGCGCGCCAGGTTCGTGAAGAAAGGGCCCGGGGTGCGCAAAGTACTGGTGTGTGGGGCGGCGTTCGCCGCGACGTGTGTCTCCGCCGTGACCGTTCCCGTGGGCGCCCACGCGAACGCTCCGGCGCCGACGCCGAGCGCGTCCGTCCCGTCCGAGTCGCCGGCGGGGACACCGTCCGGCGGGCCGGAGACCGGGGCCCCCGGTACCGGCTCGCCGTCGGCGCCGTCCACGTCGCCGACGGAGGGCGTTCCGTCCGGCCCGGACGGGGAGCCGGACGGCACCGTCACCGCGCAGGCGGTGATGGTGACGCCGCAGCTGCCGCAGTTCCGGACCTACGCCTACGGCAAGGCGCCCGCCCAGAAGATCGATGCCTACTGGCGCAAGCCGGGCCCGCGCGCCACGCCGCGCCCGGCCGTGCTGCTCCTGCACGGCGGCTACTGGCTGGAGGGCGACAAGGGCGGCGGCTGGAAGTACTTCGCGCGCCGGCTGACCGACGAGGGCTTCGTCGTCCTGTCGGCGAACTACCGGCTCGCGCCCAAGGCCCAGTGGCCCGCGCAGCGCGACGACGCCCTGGCGGCCCTCGACTTCATCAAGAAGCACGCCCGGGTGTGGAACGTCGACCCGAGCCGCATCGCGGTCATGGGCTCCTCGGCGGGCGGCCACCTCGCCACGCAGCTCGGCACGCTCGGCACCGGCACCCGCCAGGTCCGCGGCGTGATCGCGCTGTCGCCGCCGAACAACCCCTACCTGGCCTTCCAGGACGGCGCGAAGCCGGACGCCCCGTTCACCCAGCGCAAGCTGCGGCGGGCCGTGGTCGACCTCCTGCACTGCGTGCCGGGCGCGACCGCCGCCCCCGACTGCTGGACGAAGCTGGACGACGCCAGCACCGTCACGCACGTCTCCGCGGGCGACGCCCCGATGCTGCTGATGCACGCCACCGGCGACTTCGTCCCCGTCACCCAGAGCACCGGGCTGGCGAGCGCGCTGCGCGCCGCGGGCGTCCAGGCGACCGTCAAGACCGTCGAGGGCGACATGCACGCCTCCGACATGCTGAGCGACGAGGGCGTCTACCCGACGATCCTGGCCTGGCTGAAGAAGCGCTTGCAGTAACATGGCAGTGCTCTCCTCCTTCGGGCCTGACGGCCCTCCATCGTCTAGCACTGCGGCGATCGCTGGCATCGCTCCGGCTCGCCTGGCGGCTCGCTGCGCGATCAGGTTCTCGCTTCGCTCGAACCTGCCTTCGGACGCGATCGCGACCATTGAGGTCGTCGCGTGGTTGCGGCACCGGCTGAGGCTGTCGCGTGGTTGCGGTGAGGGGTGGGGGCGCGGGGGCTAAGGTCGGCTCATGTCGACTTCGGACCGCATCCTGCTCCTTCTCCACATCGGGTTCGCGATCTTCACGCTGGGGCCGCTGACCGCCGCCACGATGTCCACGCCCCGCTACATCCGCAAGCGCGACGTGGTGGTGGTGCGTTACCTTCACCGGACCACCCAGATCTACGGGATCGGCACGCTCGGGATCTTCCTGATCGGGCTCGGGCTGGCCAAGGGCGACCTTGCCGAGGTGTGGCTGACGGTGTCGATGACGCTGTTCGTCGTCGCGCTGGTGCTGCTGCTGATCATCGAGCGCGACCAGCGCAAGGCGGCGCATCTGCTGGAGGTCGCGGCGGCCGGGGCGAAGCCCGCGGCGGTGCCGGCCCGTCCCGCCGCGGAGGAGGCGGGAGAGGGCGCGGCGGAGGCCAAGGCCGAGGAGCCGGCCGCCGGGGGCGCTACCGCCGAGCCCGTCACGGCGGGTGAGATCGCCCAGGTGGAGCGGGGGCGGCTGGCCGCCATGTCCGGCGTCGTCGCGTTGATCTGGCTGGTGATCCTCGTGCTGATGGTCTGGAACGGCTGAGCCGGCCGAATGCGATTAAGCCCGCCGGACTCTTAGGTAGTCGCTGACTACGTACTCGCCTAGGCGGTCGGCGTCGGGGGCGAAGACGCGGCCGCCGTTGCGCCGGGCTACCTCCTCCACGAACGACACGAGGCGCCGGTCCTCGGCGAGCATGAAGAAGTTCATGCAGGCGCCGCGGCGGGTCATCTTGTCGACCTCGGCGAGGGTGAGCACGAGCGTGTCGGTGGACGGCGGGTAGTCGAACAGCGAGCGGCCGTCCGGCCGCAGGTGCGCGGTCGGCTCGCCGTCGGTGACGACGAGGACGATCGGCTCGAAGTCGGGGTGCCGGTCCAGGTGCCGTCCCGCGATCATCAGGGCGTGGTGCAGGTTGGTGCCCTGCACCATGTCCCAGTCGAGGCCCGCCATCTCCGTCGGGTGCAGGACCCGCGCGTAGTTGGAGAACCCGATGATCTGGATCGCGTCCTGCGGGAACTTGCTGGTCACGAGCGTGTGCAGGGCCAGCGTGGTCTGCTTGGCGGCCGCCCACGTCCCGCGCAGCACCATCGAGTAGGACAGGTCGACCAGCAGGCACACGGCGGCGCCGGTGCGGCGCTCGGTCTCGTGCACCTCGAAGTCGTCCACGCTGAGCCGCACGCCGTCCGGGCGCCGGGGACCGTTCCCGCCGACCGCCACGGCGTCGGCGGCGGGCGCGGGCTCGGTGACCCGCGCCGCGCCCGCGGGCGGGGGGACGAGGCCGGTGCCGTGCTCGGGGACGCCGCGCTCCATGGCGCTGCGACGGATCGCGTTGCTCACCGTCCGGACCACGTCGAGGGGCTGCTCGTCGCCGAACCGCCACTCGCGGCTGGAGCCGGTCAGCTCGCCCGCCTGGCCCGCGTCCCGCTGGTCGTGGTCGCCCTGGCGGCCGGACGCCAGCTGGGAGAACACCCGGCGCAGCGCGGTCTCGCCGAGCCGCCGCACCGCCTTCGGCGTCAGCTCCAGCTCCCCGCGCCGGCGCCGCAGGTAGCCCTGCCGCTCCAGCTCGGCCTCGATGCGGCGCAGCTCGGCGAGGTCGTCGACGGCCTGCCGGCCGAGGGCCCGCCGGACGGCCTCCTCGTCGATGTCGTCGAGCCGGGCGCCGGGGTAGTCCTGCCCGAGCGCCGCCTCCAGCTCGCTGAGGTCGGCCAGTTCCGCGAGCGCGGTCGTGGCGTCGCCCATGCCGAGCGGGTCGTCGCCGGTCATCTGCTCGGCCTGGCCCCAGCCGAGGTCGGGGCGGCGGGCCCGCAGCGCGTCGCCGAGCCGGGTCATCTCCATGGCGAGGCCCGCGTCCTGCATGGCCTGCTCCATGAGCCCGGCCAGCTCGGCGCGCTGCTCGGGGCTGAGCGAGGCGAGCAGCCGGTCCATCGCGGCCGCGCGGCGGGCGAGCGAGTCGACCAGCTCTTCGAGGTTCTGCGGGGAGTCGGGGAACATGTCCCCGTACTCGCCCATGAACCGGTCGAAGTCCTCCTGGGTGTGCTCGCCGCGCGCGTCCCGCTCCAGCATCTGGTTGAGCGCGGCCATCATGTCCTTGACCCGCTGCATGGCCGCCGGGTCCTGGTTCTCCAGGGCCTGCTTCATGCCCTGGAACTGCGCGTCGAGGACCTCGCGGCGCAGCAGGTCCTTCAGCTGCTCGAAGGTGCGGCGGGCGGCGTCCGAGCGCCAGTCGTAGTCCGACAGCCGCCGGATGGCCTGCGAGGTGTCGGACGGCAGCGTGTCGAGCTCCGCCTCGCGCAGCCGCGCGTCGTCGCTCGGGTCGGGGAACAGCTCGGCCCGCTCCTGCCCGATCGCGGTGTCCAGCAGCGCGCGGGCCTGCTCCAGGGTCCCGTCGAGGCGGCCCCGGTCGCGCAGCGCGCGGCGCCGCTCCCGGACCTGCCGGAGCATGTCGTCGAGGCCCCGGCGGCCCTGGGCCCCGGGCAGGCCGCGGCGCAGCAGCTCGCGGAGCGCGTCGCTCGGGCGGGTGCCGTCCAGCACCGAGTCGCCCATGGCGTCCAGCGCGTCGCGGACGTCGTAGGGCGGCGCGAGCGGGTCGGGCCCGTCCTCGTAGGCGCCGTAGCGGTATCGGCTCATCGCCTCTCCTTGCGCGTGGAGACCTCGGGACGCGGCGTCACGTCCGGTACGTCGCCGTCCCGTCGGCCCGTCCCTCGGCGGTGTCCTTGGACAGCCGCCGGGTGAGGAACAGCCCCTCCAGGGCGAACTCCAGGGCCGCGGCGGCCTGACCGGGGGACTCCCCGCTCATGCCGAGCCTCTCCATGACCTTGGCGAGGCCGGGCACCTGGCCGATGCGGCGCAGCAGCTCCCGCGCCGACACCAGCTCGCCCGACTCCACGCTCTCCCCGGAGTCGAACTTGTCGAGCAGCCCGGTGAGGTCGGCGGCGCCCAGCGTCCGCCGGTAGGTCTCGGCGACCGCGCGGCGCAGCAGGTGCTCCAGCACTTCCTGCTCGCGGCCCTCCTCGCTGACCTCGAACTCCACCTTGCCCATCAGCGACGGCACGACGGCCGGCAGGTCGCAGACCCGCGCGACGGCGTGCTCCTCCCCGGTGAGCGCCGCCCGGCGCACCGCGCCCGCCGCGACGGTCTCGGCGCCCGCCAGCGCGAACCGCGCCGACACCCCGGACCGCGCGTCCACCGCCGTCGACTCGCGGACGAGCCGGGTGAACCGCCCGATCACCTCGATCAGGTGGTCCGGCACCTCGGCGGGCAGGCCCGCGAGGTCGGCGAAGTCGGCCTCCTGGCGGATCAGCGCCAGCTCGGCGTCCAGTTCGAGCGGGTAGTGGGTGCGGATCTCGGCGCCGAAGCGGTCCTTCAGCGGGGTGATGATCCGGCCCCGGTTGGTGTAGTCCTCGGGGTTGGCGGACGCGACGAGCAGCACGTCCAGCGGCAGCCGCAGCGCGTAGCCGCGGACCTGGACGTCGCGCTCCTCAAGCACGTTCAGCAGCGCGACCTGGATCCGCTCGGCGAGGTCGGGCAGCTCGTTGATGGAGAAGACGCCGCGGTTGGTGCGCGGGACGAGCCCGAAGTGCACGGTCTCCGGGTCGCCGAGGGTGCGGCCCTCCGCCACCTTGATCGGGTCGACGTCGCCGATGAGGTCGCCGACGCTGGTGTCGGGCGTGGCGAGCTTCTCGCCGTAGCGCTCGTCGCGGTGCTTCCACTCGACCGGCAGCTCGTCGCCCAGCTCGTCGGCGAGGCGGCGGCACCGCACGCAGACCGGCGCGTACGGGTGGTCGTTGATCTCGCAGCCCGCCACCACGGGCGTCCACTCGTCCAGGAGCCCGGCCAGGGTGCGGATCAGCCGCGTCTTGCCCTGCCCGCGCTCGCCCAGCAGCACGAGGTCGTGCCCGGCGAGCAGGGCGCGTTCCAGGTGGGGCAGGACGGTGTCGTCGAAGCCGAGGATGCCCGGGAAGCGCGGCTCGCCGGATCTCAGCCGGTCGAGCAGGTTGCGGCGGATCTCGGCCTTGACGGAAAGCTGTACGTGGCCGCCTGCGCGCAGCGCGCCCAGGGTCGATTCGCGGGGGGCGGATTCGCCGGGTGTGGACTCGCGTGGTGTGGATGAACGCACGCGATCGACACTACGTCGCCGGTGCGCGCGATCGCACCCCCGCCGGGGATTCGCCCGTCCCGTCCCATCCCGACGACGTTTGGGTGGAACGGGCGCGGAGGGGGAGACTGGAGGTGTGAACGGAGCCGGCGAACGGAGTGAGGGAGGCGGCGCCGATGGCGCGATTCGGTGATGGCCTGGCCCTCGGACCCGATCTGTCCAGCGCCGCCGCGGCGGCGGTAGAGCAGGCGCTCGCGCCGCTGAGCGCGGCGCCCGACCTGGTGTGCGTGTTCGTCACGGGCGACGACCCGGACCAGATCGAGGCCGCGGCGCAGGCGGCGCAGCACGCGGCCGGGGCGGCGCTGCTGCTGGGGTGCAGCGCGTCCGGTGTGATCGGGGCCGGGCGCGGAGTGGAGGAGCGGGGCGCGGTGAGCGCGTGGGCGGCGGTGCTGCCCGGCGCGCGGATCGACGCGTTCCGGCTGGAGACGCTGAAGGGCGACGACCGGCTCATCGTGGTGGGGATGCCGGAGGCCCAGGACGACGACGTGGTCGGCGTGCTGCTGGCCGACCCGTCCAGCTTCCCCGTGGACGCGTTCGTGGAGCGTTCGGACGACGCGCTGCCGGGGCTGCCGCTGGTCGGCGGGCTGGCCGAGGGCAGCGGGCTCGGCGAGACCGGGCTCGGCGAGGCCCGGCTGTTCGTCGGCGGCGAGGTGTACCGGGACGGCGCGGTCGGCGTGGTGATCGGCGGGGCCGTCGCCGCCGCCACGGTGGTCAGCCAGGGGGCCCGCCCGATCGGCCCGGACATGGTGGTGACCAGGGCCGAGGAGAACGTCCTGTACGAGCTGGCGGGCGTGCCGGCGCTGGAGAAGCTGGAGCAGATCGTCCTCGGGCTTCCTGAGGAGGAGCAGGAGCTCGCCGGGCGCGGGCTGCTGATCGGGGTCGCGATGGACGAGTACGCCGACGAGCACGAGCACGGCGACTTCCTCGTCCGCGGCGTGGTGGGGGCCGACACCGACACCGGCGCCATCGCGATCGGCGACGTGGTGGACGTGGGGCGCACCGTCCGGTTCCAGGTCCGGGACGCGGGCGCCGCCGAGGAGGACCTCACCGCGCTGCTGGAGCGGTTCGACCTCGCGCCGGTCGAGGGCGCGCTGCTGTTCTCCTGCAACGGCCGCGGCCAGGCGATGTTCCCCGACTCCGACCACGACGCCAAGGTGCTGGACCGCGCCTTCGGCCCGGCCGGGGTCGGCGGCTTCTTCGCGGCCGGGGAGATCGGCCCGGTCGCGGGGCGCAACCACGTGCACGGCTTCACCGCCTCGATCCTCGCGTTCGGCCGGGCCGAGGAGGCCGTTTGAGCGCCGTGCTCGCGGTGGACATCGGCGGGACGAAGCTCGCCGCCGCGCTGGTCGAGCCCGACGGGCGGGTCACCGCCCAGGACCGGGCCCCCACCCCGAACGCGCCGGGCGTGGACGGCGAGGAGCTGTGGCGGGCGCTGGAGGCGCTGCTCGGCTCGCTCGTCGCCGCCGCCGGCGATCCGCCCCTCGCGGGCGTCGGCGTGGGCTGCGGAGGGCCGATGACCTGGCCCGCCGCCGAGGTGTCCCCGCTGAACATCCCGGCGTGGCGGGGCTTCCCGCTGCGCGAGCGGCTCCGGGCCCGGTATCCGGGGCTGCCCGTCCGCATCCACAACGACGCGATCTGCGTCGCGATCGGGGAGCACTGGCTCGGCGCGGGGCGGGGGCACGACAACGTCCTCGGCATGGTGGTGTCCACTGGCGTCGGCGGCGGGCTCATCCTGGGCGGGCGGCTGGTGAACGGCGCGAGCGGCAACGCCGGGCACATCGGGCACGTCATCGTCGAGCCCGGCGGGCCGCCCTGCGGGTGCGGCGGTCGCGGCTGCCTGGAGGCGGTCGCCCGCGGGCCGGGGCTGGTCGCGTGGGCGCGCGAGCAGGGCTGGCGGCCCGGGAGCGTCTACGCCACCGGCGTGGAGCTGACCGAGGACGCCCGTCGCGGGGACCCGGTCGCGTGCGCGGCGATGCGCCGCGCGGGCCGCGCCCTCGGCATCGCGATCGCGTCCGCGACGCACCTGTGCGATCTGGAGGTCGCGGCGATCGGCGGCGGCCTGTCGCAGGCGGGGCCGCTGCTCTTCGACCCCCTGGAGGAGGCGTTCGGCGAGCACGCCAGGATGGAGTTCGCGCGCCGCCTGCGGATCGTCCCGGCGGAGCTCGGGCAGACCGCCGGGCTCGTCGGCGCCGCGGCCCTGGTCTACGCCCAAGATCGTTACTGGAGTGCGGGGTAGGGCTGGCGTGCGAGGATGACTCAATGAGCGAAGCGAGCCGGGGGGTGTGGGGGGTCGCCCCCTCACAGGGGAACATGAGCAGAACTGGTCTGACCTCCGTCGGCGTCGACGACGTCCGCGCCGCCCGGGAGCTGCTGAGCGGGGTGGCCGTGCCCACGCCGCTGATCCCCTCCCGGGTGCTGTCGGAGCAGATCGGCGGGCCCGTCCTGCTGAAGTGCGAGAACCTGCAGCGCACCGGCTCCTTCAAGATCCGCGGCGCGTACGTGCGGATCGCCCGGCTGAGCGAGGAGGAGCGGGCGGGCGGCGTGGTCGCGGCGAGCGCGGGCAACCACGCGCAGGGCGTCGCGCTGGCCGCCTCGATGCTCGGCTGCAAGGCCACCGTGTTCATGCCGGTCGGCGCGCCGCTGCCGAAGATCGCCGCGACCCGGGGCTACGGCGCCGAGGTCGTCTTCCCGGGGCCGACCGTGGACGAGTGCCTCGTCGCCGCGCAGGAGTACGCGGACGAGTGCGGCGCGGTGTTCATCCACCCGTTCGACCATCCCGACGTCGTCGCGGGCCAGGCCACGATCGGCCTGGAGGTCATGGAGCAGTGCCCGGAGGCCCGGACGATCGTGTCGCCGGTGGGCGGCGGCGGGCTGCTGGCCGGGACCGCGGCGGCGGTGAAGGGGCTGGCGAAGGAGACCGGCGGCGGCGACGTCAAGCTCGTCGGCGCGCAGGCCAAGCGGGCCGCGGCGTTCCCGCCGTCGCTCGCGGCCGGCAAGCCCACCCAGATCGAGATCGAGCGCACGATGGCGGACGGTATCGCGGTCGGCCGCCCCGGCGAGCTGACCTACGCCATGTTCACCGAACTGGTGGACGCCGTCGTCACGGTGAGCGAGGAGTCGATCTCCCAGGCGCTCCTGCTCTGCCTCGAACGCGCCAAGCAGGTCGTCGAGCCCGCGGGGGCGGCGGGCGTGGCGGCGCTGCTGGAGCACGCGTACGCCGTCGAGCCGCCCGTCGTGGTGCTGCTGTCGGGCGGCAACATCGACCCGCTGCTGCTGTCGAAGGTGCTGCGGCACGGCCTCGCGGGCGCCGGGCGGTACCTCGTGGTCCGCTGCCGCCTGAAGGACCGTCCGGGCGCCCTGGTGACCCTGCTGAGCGAGCTGGCCGAACTGGGCGTCAACGTCCTGGACGTCATGCACGAGCGCATGGCGGCGCGCCTCCATGTCGAGGAGGCCGAGGTGCTCATGCACCTGGAGACCCGCGGGGCCGACCATTCCGAGGACGTCATAGGCCGCCTGCGCGAAAAGGGCTACACCCTCACGCTGAGCTAGCCTGCGTGTCAACAGTCCCGGCCCACTTCGCTCGCCTGGCGGCTCGCTACGTGACCGTGCCTGGGCGAACGCGGCATCGCTTCGCGATCTGCCCGGTTCCGCTCGCCTCCGGCTTCGCTCCACCGGCCAGGTCACGCGTTCGCGTGCGTGGCCGGGGCCAGTTCGAGACAGGCCCCGGCTGCACGGCCGGCTCGGCGTGAGGGTGGGGCCCTACAGGGCGGGCTTGCCCTCGGAGTAGAGCCACGCCTTCGCCCACGAGTCCAGGTCCTTGCCGGAGAGCTTCTCGGCGAAGCGGACGAAGTTGCCCGTGGAGGCGTTGCCGTACCGGTACGCCGCCGGCCACGCCTTCAGCAGCCGGAGGAACGCCTTCTCGCCGATCTTCGTGCGCAGCACGTGGACGGCCATGGCGCCGCGGTCGTAGACGAGCCCGTCGAAGATGTGGTCGCGGCCCGGGTCGGCGACCTTGCCCGTCCACAGGTCGTCGCTCGCGGGCGTGGCGTAGGTCTCGTCGAACAGCGCCTGGACGCTCTTGCCGCCGTGCGCCGCGCTGTACATCCACTCGGAGTACGTCGCGAAACCCTCGTTCAGCCAGATGTCGGCCCACTTCTTCGGGGACACCGAGTCGCCGAACCACTGGTGGCCCAGCTCGTGCGCGAGGAGGCTGGTGCTCGGGATCGCGCCCGGGCGGCGGCCCAGGTCGTAGACGGGACGGCCCTGCGTCTCCAGCGCGTAGCCGACCCCGGCCTTGACGACGATCCCGCCCGTCGAGGTGAACGGGTAGCGGCCGTAGAGGGCGTTCTGGAAGTCCGTGACCTCGGCGGTCTGCTCGTGGAACTTCTTCGCGTCCTCGGCCTTGACGGCCATGGCCTGGTCGGTCGCGGTCAGGTTGGGGATGCCCGCCTTGGTCCGCCCGCTGACGACGTCGTACCGGCCGATCGCGATCATTGCGAGCTCGCTGGCCATCGGGTTGCGGACGTCCCAGCGGGTGGTCGTCCAGCCGCCCGCGGTCCGCTTGGCGCGCAGGTCGCCGTTGGCGAGCGTGGTGAGGCCGCTCGGGGCCGACAGCGTGTAGGTGTAGGTCGCCTTGTCGGTCGGGTGGTCGTTGACCGGGTAGACGGCGGCCGCGCCGAACGGCTGGTTGAGCATCACCGCGCCGTCGTTGGTCGCCACCCAGCCGGACGTGCCGAGAGTGTCGTCGTCGATCCGCTGCGGAACGCCGGAGTACGCCACGGTGACCGTGAAGGTGCGGCGGTCCCGGATCCCCTTGCGCGGGGTGATGACCAGTTCCTGGGCGCCCGTCCGGGTGTAGGACGCGGCCCGGCCGTCCACCTTCAGCGAGGAGATCTTCAGCGGGCCGAGGAAGTCCAGGTCGAAGCGGGACAGGTTCTGCGTCGCCCGCGCCGTCACGCGGGTCACCGCCTGGATCCCCTTCGTCGCGGGGTCGTACTTCAGGCCGATGTCGTAGTGGGCGACGTCGTAGCCGCCGTTGCCCATGTCGGGGAAGTAGGGGTCGCCCGCGCCGGGCGCGCCGGGCGTGAACCGCTCTGCGGCGCCCGCGGGCGCGGCGGTCACCGCGAGGCTCGCCGCGACGCCCAGCGTCACGGCGGCCAGCGCTCTGGGGGTTCTGCTCATCAAGCTCGTCCTCGGTAGCCTCGGTGAAACGTGATAACCGCGCTCAAAGACTTTCTCGTGAACCGGGTCCGCACAAGCGCGATTTGATATCGAATCTGCCTTTGACGTGAGGTTTTTGTGGCCGGATCCGGCTTCGGGTCACCAAGTCCGCGGTTTGGTATCCGCGCGGAGCCATGCCTGGAACAGAGTCGTGAGCCTTTGGCCCGACACCCGCTCGGCCAGCGAGGCGAACTGCGCCGTCGTGGCGGTGGAGTGGCGGTGCTCGGCCGTCCAGGTCCGCAGGATCGTGAAGAACGCCCTGTCGCCGACCCGGTTCCGGAGCGCCTGCAAGGTCATCGCGCCCCGGATGTAGACGGAGTAGCCGAACATCTTCGCGGCCCCGGGCGCGCCCGGCGGCGGCCGGAAGACCGGCGAACCCGCGGCCCGCGCGTAGTACCGCTTGAAGATCTTCTGGGCGGAGTCCTTGCCGGTGCGCTCGCGCCACAGCCACTCGGCGTAGGTCGCGAAGCCCTCGTTGAGCCAGATGTCGCTCCAGTCGCACAGCCCGACGCTGTCGCCGAACCACTGGTGGGCCATCTCGTGGACGACGAAGCCCTCGTCCGGCGCGAACCCGCCGTAGAGCGGGCGCTCCTGCGTCTCCAGGGCGTAGCCGAGCTTCGGGTCGTCGACGATGCCGCCCGCGGTCGCGAACGGGTACGGGCCGAAGAGCGGCGCCGCCCACCTCAGCACCTGGGCGGTGGTGCTCTCCAGCCGCTTCGCCGACGACCGGAACGCGGGGTCCACCGCCGTGATGACCGGGACGCCGGCCGCCTCGGTGCGCCGCACCTCGAACCGTCCGATGGCGACGGTGGCCAGGTAGCTCGCCATCGGCGCGTCCTCGGTCCACTCGTAGGTGGTGGCCGCGGCGCCGGCGCGGACGGGGCCGGGCCGCCCGTTCGCCACGGCGCGCAGGCCCTTCGGGACCGTGATGCGGAACGCGTACGTGGCCTTGTCGCTGGGGTGGTCGTTCACCGGCAGCCAGCTGGACGCGCCGTCCGGCTGGGAGGCCACGACGGCGCCGTCCCTGCTCGGCGTCCAGCCGTAGGTGCCGAATGTCCGGTCCCGGACCGGCTGCGGCCTGCCCGCGTACCGGACGGTGGTCCGGAACGTCCGCCCGGCGCTGATCGGCTCGGCGGGCGTGACCACGAGCTCCCGGCCGGCGCGTCGGTGGCCCGCCTCCCGGCCGTCCACCGAGACGGCGGTGATCCGCGGACCGCGGAAGTCGAGGTCGAACGCGGAGAGGTCCTGCGCGGCGGTCGCGGTGACCGTCACCGTCGCTTCGACCGCTCCCGTCCTGACGCCCGCGTAGGCCAGCGCGACGTCGTAGTGGGCGACGTCGTAGCCGCCGTTGCCCGCGTCCTTGATGTAGGAGTCGCCCAGGCCGGCCGCTCCCGGCGAGGGCGTGCCGCGGTCACCGGGCCGCGCGCCAGGCCGGGAGGGCTGTGGACAAGCCGCGACCGCGCGCAGCCCCGCCGAGGCGGCCGGATCACCGGCCTCCTCGGCCCCCTTGGACGCGGACGCGGAGGCGGCGCCGGGCGACCCGGCCAGGATCGCGACGGCCAAGGCCGCGGTCGTTCGCCGAGATGGCCCCTTCACCAAGCCGATGGTGGCGGCGCGCCCGCCTCGCCGGTCTGGCGGCCCGCCGGGCTTTCCCCCGTCCTTGCCGGACGTTCACCTGCGGCGGACCTGGGTCACCCGGTCATTTGGCGGGACGGCCCTTCTTGAACAGCCAGTCGTCGAAGAACGCGTCGAGCTTCTTGCCCGACACCCGGTTCGCCGTCTCGACGAACTGCTTCGTCGTGCCGCCGGAGTGCCGGTGCTCCTTCGTCCAGGTCTTGAGGATCTTGTAGAAGACGTCCTCGCCGACCCGGCCGCGCAGCGCGACCAGCGTCATGCCGCCCCGGTCGTACACCGACCGGCCGAACATCTGCTTGCGGCCGGGGTTGCCGGGCGGGACGTCCCACAGCTCCCGTCCGCCGATGCCGCTGTAGGCCTCGTCGAAGTGCTCCTGCACGCTCTGGCCGCCGGTCTTCTCGTCCCACAGCCACTCGGCGTAGGTCGCGAAGCCCTCGTTCAGCCAGATGTCCTGCCAGCGCGTCACGCTGACGCTGTCGCCGAACCACTGGTGGGCCAGCTCGTGCGCGACGATGGTCGGCTGGAGCCCGAACGCCCCGTACACCGGCCGCGTCTGCGTCTCCAGCGCGAAGCCGACGTCCGCGTCGTCGATCAGACCGCCGGTCGAGGAGAACGGGTACGGGCCGAACAGCTTGGACCACTCGTCGATGACCTGGCCGTTCAGCTGGTGGAACTGGTCGACGCTCACGCCGGCGGTCGACGCGTCCACGGCGGTGATGTTGGGGATGCCGCCCGCCGTCTTGCCCGTCCGCACCGCGAACCGGCCGACGTCGACCGTCGCCAGGTAGGTGGCCATCGGGTCCTTGACCCGCCACTTCGAGGTCGTCGTGGCGCTGGCCTCGGCGCGGTGGGCGACCGGCACGACCCCCGGCCCGTCCGTCGGCTCGGTGCCCGGCGGCTCGGTGGGCGGACCGCCCGGCAGGCCCGGCGGGGTTCCGGTCGCCCCGCCGCCCGAGTCCTGCGGCGGCGTGTCCGGCTCGCCGTTGGCGATCGCCGTCAGGCCCTGCGGGACGGTGATCTCGAAGTCGAAGGTGGCCTTGTCGCTCGGATGGTCGTTGCTGGGGAACCACGTGTGCGCGCCGCTCGGCTGGCACGCCACGAAGACGCCGTCGGACGTGCGGATCCAGCCGTACCGGCCGAGCACCGGGTCCGACACCGGCCGCGGCGTCCCCGAGTAGGCGACCACCGTGGTGAAGGTGCTGCCCTTCTCCAGGGGCTTGGCGGGCGTCACCTCCAGCTCGCCGCCGCCGCGCTGCTGCCGCGCGGGCGCGCCGTCCACCTTGATGGAGGACACGTCCAGGCCGGTGAGGTCGAGGTTGAACCGGGCGAGCTTCGCGGTCGCCTTCGCGGTGATCGTCGCGACGCCGTCGAGCTGCTTCGGGCCGTCCGGCGTGATGGTCAGCTTCAGCCCGTAGTGCTGGACGTCGTAGCCGCCGTTGCCGTTGCCCGGCACGTAGTCGTCGCCCGCGGTCGTCGGCCCCGCCGGGCCGTTCACCACCGGTCCCTTGGGCGGTCCGGACTCGCCCGGGTTGCCGAACGGGGCCTGGCAGGCTGCGGTCAGCGACCCCGCGACGGCGAGGGCCGCCAGCCCTGCCGCGCCGCGGAACGCGGTGCCGCGGACGGCCCTTGGGCCGGTACGACGGGGGCTGGGGGAGTTTCCGGCCATATGCACGCCGTCCAGCCTGCCCGGACGGGACCCCGCCCGGCAACTCGGACGGCCGCCGGAACCCCGCCGGCGCGGGCGCTCTCAGCGACCGGCGTACGGATTCGCCCGGTACGGATCGGCCTTGACGACGACCGTCTGCGCCACCTTGCAGTGCAGCGCCTGCTTGCGCTGGTCCCAGAGGATCCACGCGATGTCGATCAGGCCGATGCAGCCGCAGATGCCGCCGAGCACGCTGTAGAACGCGGAGCGCCCCGCGGCCTGGCCATTGGTGATCGCCTGGCCGTCGTCGGCCCGGACCACCCGCGTCCGCGCCAGCATCTTGCCGAGCGTCTGCCCCCATTTGGCGTGCATCAGCCAGAAGTAGAAGAACGCCAGCACGACGCTGATCGCGTTCGTCCCCACCCGGGCGCCGTCGTACATGGTGGTGCCGGGCTCGGGATTGACGACGTTGTTCCAGTTGACGAACGGGATCGAGATCAGGCCCGTCACGATGCCGATGATGATGAGGTCGACGAGGCCCCCGCCCAGCCGCGCCCAGCGGCTCGCGAGCTCCGCCGGCGGATGCGCGTACCCGCCCGCGCCCTGCCCCGGATACTGCTGCCCGTATCCCGGCTGGGCGCCGTACTGCCCGCCGTAGGGCTGCTGCTGCCACTGCCCCTGCTCACCGTAAGGCGGCTGACCGTACGGCTGCTGCCCGCCGTACGGCTGCTGCTCGCCGTAAGGCTGCTGACCGCCGGGCGGCTGCTGGCCCCACTGCTGCTGCTCGCCATAGGCCTGCCGCTCGCCATAGGGCGGCTGCTCGCCATAGGGCTGCTGACCGCCGGGCGGCTGCTCGCCGTAGGGCCGCTGCTGCCCTCCCGGTGGCGGCCACTCTCCGTACGGCTGCTGCTCTCCGTGCGGAGGCTGCTCGCCTTGTGGATGCTGCTCGCCGTAAGGCGGTTGCTCCCCGTAGGGCTGCCGGCCGCCATAGGGCTGCTGCCCTTCGGGTGGCTGTTGCCCCCACTGCTGCTGCTCCCCGTAGGGCTGTTGACCGCCGGGTGGCTGCTGCTCGCCATAGGGCTGCTGCTGTCCGCCGTACTGTTGCCGTCCGCCCGGCGGCGGCCATTCCCCGTACGGCTGCGGCTCTTCGTGCGGGGGCTGCTCTCCGTAGGGCGGTCGTCGGTCCTGGGGTTCCTCCCCGTACGGCTGCCCGCCGCCGTAGGGGCCCGGCCGGTCGGGCTGCTCCCGGTCCTCGTGCGGCCGGTCGTCCTCCGGCTCTCGCCCGGACGCGGGGTCGTGCGGCGGTTGCGTCATGCCGAGAGGGTCGCCGCGTCGCCGCAGGTCAACCCTGCCGCGCCCGGGTGGAGCCGGAATGTTTACGTGCGCATGGCAGGCCCTTGCCGGGACGCGTTCACGACCCGGACCGGTCGCGGGCGTAGGGGTTCGGCGTCCATGGCGTCACCTTCACCACGATCGTCTTGACCGCCTTGTCGTGCAGCGCCTGGCGCCGGTCGTCCCACAGGATCCAGGCGTTGTCGAGGAGGCCGAGGAGGCCGAGGATCGCGCCGCCGGCCAAGAGGAGGTTCAGTGCGCCCGTCGCCACGCCGATGCCGTAGACGATCGCCTGTCGTCCGAGCGCCTGGCCCCAGCTCACCGCCGACCTGTCGTCGGCCCGCACGAGCCGGATGCCGAACGCCTTCTTGCCCAGGGTCTGGCCCCACCGGGCGTGCAGGACGGTGAAGTACACGAAGCCCAGCAGGACAACGATCCCGTATCCGACGAGGAGGCGAGGGATGTTGTAGAGGTCCAGCGGGTTCGTGACCGGCTCGCCGGACTCGATGGAGTCGCGCATCCGGTCCCAGCGGATCGAGAACAGGACGGCCGGCACCGTCCCGATGCTGAGGACGACGCTGTCGATGATCCCGGCGCCGAGCCGAGCCGCGCGTCCGGCGACCGCGTCCTGCGTGCCGCCTCCGAAGCCGGGGTGGGGGACGCCGGGCGGGCCGTAGCCCGGAACCGGTGGCGCCTGCGGCAGGGCGCCGGGGTGGCCGTATCCGGCCATGGGAGCGGCCTGGGCGGGCGGCCCGCCGTACGAGCCCTGGTACGGCGGCGGGCGCTCGGGCGAGACGGGCGCCTCCTCCTGCGCCTCCTCCCGCGGCCGGTCCGGGGGCTGCCAGCCGCTGTCCGGCTTCGGGGTGTCCTGGGGTGGTTCGCTCATGGCCCCACAGTGTGCCCGGTACAGGAGGTCACGGCGTCGCCACGGTGACGACCGGCCCCGGACGCGGGCGCGTCCGGGGCCGAGTCCCCCGAGCCTTCAGGCGCCGCGGCGGGGGCGCCGCCGCGGCCTCACGGGTGCCGGGGTGTCACAGGGGTCAGAGCGTCACAGGTTGCCGCGGCGCTCCTGCTCCCGCTCGATCGCCTCGAACAGCGCCTTGAAGTTGCCCTTGCCGAAGCCGAGCGAGCCGTGCCGCTCGATCAGTTCGAAGAACACGGTCGGACGGTCCTGGACGGGCTTGGTGAAGATCTGCAGCAGGTAGCCGTCCTCGTCCCGGTCGACCAGGATCCGGCGCTTCTGCAGCTCCTCGATGGGGACCCGCACCTGGCCGATGCGCTCGCGCAGCTCGGGGTCCTCGTAGTAGGAGTCGGGGCTCTCCAGGAACTCCACGCCCGCGGCCCGCATCCGGTCGACCGAGGCCAGGATGTCGTTGGTGGCGAGCGCGATGTGCTGCACGCCCGGCCCGCCGTAGAACTCCAGGTACTCGTCGATCTGCGACTTGCGCTTGCTCTCCGCGGGCTCGTTCAGGGGGAACTTCACCTTGCGGGTGCCGTCCGCGACCACCTTGGACATCAGCGCCGAGTACTCGGTCGCGATGTCGTCGCCGACGAACTCCGCCATGTCGGTGAAGCCCATGACCCGGTGGTAGAACTCGGCCCACTCGTCCATGCGCTCGACGTTGCCGACGCAGTGGTCGATCGCCTGGAAGAACCGCTTCTCCACCGGCTCCACGATGGGGTCGGCGGGCTCGAACCCCGGCAGGTAGGGGCCGGTGTAGTTCGAGCGGTCGACCAGCGTGTGCCGGGTCTCGCCGTAGGTGGCGATCGCCGCGACCGTCACCTTGCCGTACTCGTCCTCCAGGACGTGCGGCTCCTCCAGGCCGGTGGCGCCCTTCGCGAGCGCGTGCCGGTAGGCGTGCTCGACGTCGGGCACCTCGATCGAGAGGTCCACCACTCCGTCGCCGTGCTCGGCGATGTGCCGTCCGAGCTCGGTGCCCGCCTTCACCGGGCCGCGGAACACGAACCGGGCGCCGCCCGACTCCAGCACGTGCACCGCCTCGTCCGGGCTGCCGTTCTCCGGGCCCCGGTAGGCGACCCGGCGCATGCCGAACGCGGTCGAGTAGTAGTGGGCGGCCTGTTTGGCGTTGCCGACGGCGAAGACGACGGCGTCCATACCCTTGACCGGAAACTCATCCATACCACCCAATCTCGACATGTGCCTGCAAGGTGCGCAAGAGCGGGCTGAAATACTGGACAATCTGTACAGCGTATCCGCGTTCGGACCGGTCGCTCTGTACATGGTGACCACGACCACAGGAGGGTGCCGTGCCGATCGACGAACTGGACGGCCGGCTGATCGAGCTGTTCGCCGCCGAACCCCGGGTCGGCGTCCTGGAGGCGTCCCGGCGGCTCGGGGTCGCGCGCGGGACCGTCCAGGCCCGGCTGGACCGGCTCGCGCGGGACGGCGTCATCGCCGGCCACGGCCCGGAGATCGACCCGGCCGCGCTCGGCTACGGGGTGACGGCCTTCGTCACGCTGCAGCTGCGGCAGGCGGGCGGCCACGACCCGGTGGCGGCCCGGCTCGCCCAGGTGCCCGAGGTGATCGAGGCCCACACCATCACCGGCGGCGGCGACATGCTGTGCCGCATCGTCGCCCGCAGCAACACCGACCTCCAGCGCGTCATCGACGTCATCGTGGACGTCGCGGGCGTGGAGCGCGCCTCGTCGGTCATCTCCCTCGCCAACCAGATCCCCTACCGAACCCTGCCCCTGGTGCGCGCGGTGGCCGGGCAGTCCAGGGGCGGGCCGTCCGAGGGCGGGACGCCGGGCGGCGCGCCCCGGGGACGGGTGCCGGGGTGAGGGCGCGCAAGCAAGGACCGCCGGGCGGAATCCGCCCGGCGGTCTTCACCTCCGCAGTGCCGAAGCCGGCGGCTACGCGCCGCCGTAGGGGGTGGCGTCGAGGATCTCCACGGTCATGGAACGGCCGTTGGGGAGGTTGTAGGTGGCCTTGTCGCCGACCTTCTTGCCGTCGATCGCGGAACCGAGCGGCGACTTGGGCGAGTACACGTCGATGGGAGCGCCGACCTCCTCGCGGGAGGCGAGCAGGAACGTCACCTCCTCGTCGTCGCCCTCGAACGAGACCGTGACGGTCATGCCCGGCCCGACCACGCCCTCGGTGCGCGGCGCCTCGCCGACGCGGGCGTTCTCCAGGATGCCCTGGAGCTGGAGGATCCGGCCCTCGATCTTGCCCTGCTCCTCCTTGGCCGCGTGGTAGCCGCCGTTCTCGCGCAGGTCGCCCTCCTCCCGCGCCGCCTCGATCTTCTGAGCGATCTCGATGCGGCCCGGGCCCGACAGGTGGTCCAGCTCAGCCTTGAGCCGGTCGTACGCCTCCTGGGTCAGCCAGGTGACGTTGTCAGCGCGGGTCTCGGTCACGGGTACTCCTCATCCACATGGTGCGATCGGTCCACCCCCGCGGGCGGGCGTCACATCGACATGAAGTGCGGCTGGGTGAAACCTCAAGCCTATCCGGTGTGTGCGGGTAAAGGTTCCCTGAACTCGGCGTCCGCAATCCGCCAATCGTGTCCCGCCACTCACCGGCCGTAAAGGCCTGCCGTCAGCGGCAGGCGGGTCAGACCTTGCGGCAGTCGCGGATCCTCGCCCCGGTGGCCCGCCGCGGCGTCTGGAGCGTCTCCGTCCCCTTGACGCTGGACGTCCCGGGCGGCACGGAGACCTCCTTCTGCGCGAGCACGGCGAAGGCGGTGTCGTAGGCGTCCACCGTGCAGCGCACGTCGTCGCCCTTCCCCTTGGCCACCGTGTAGTTGAGCTCGACCGACGTGTCGGTGATGTCGTAGGTGACCGTCTGCGACACGATTCCGGGCGTCTGCCCCGTGTGCGCGGCGAGGATGCCGAAGCCGGCCGCCCCCAGCGCCGTCAGGAGGCCGATGACCGCCAGCCCGAGCCGGCTCCGCCGGGACGCGGCCGGAGCCTCTGCTTTCGACACGCTCGTCGTCATGGCGGGAATCCTCGTGCGGGGTGCGGACGTTGTCAGGGACAATTCATTCTCGTCTGTCATGGCGCGTGCCTCGAACCGGGGCCCGCTCAACAGTCCGGAGAGGGAGACCCCCAGTGTCCGAGGTCATCGACGGTACGTCCGACGCCATGGGCGGTGCGGCGCTCGAACGGCCCTGCGGCCGCGACGAGCCCCTGCGGCTCATGGCGGTGCACGCGCACCCCGACGACGAGTCCAGCAAGGGCGCGGCCACGATGGCCCGCTACGTCGCCGAAGGAGTCGAGGTCCTCGTCGTCACCTGCACCGGCGGTGAGCGCGGCGACATCCTGAACCCGGCGATGGACCGGCCCGAGATCAAGGCCGACATCGGCAAGGTCCGCGAGGAGGAGATGGCGCGGGCCCGCGAGATCCTCGGCGTCGGGCAGCGCTGGCTGGGATTCGTCGACTCCGGCTTCCCCGAGGGCGACCCGCTGCCCCCGCTGCCGGAGGGCTGCTTCGCGCTGGAGCCGCTGGAGACCGCCGCCGAGCCGCTGGTGCGCGCGGTCCGCGAGTTCCGCCCGCACGTGATGCTCACCTACGACGAGAACGGCGGCTACCCCCATCCCGACCACGTGAAGTGCCACGAGGTGTCGGTGGAGGCGTTCGAGGCCGCGGGCGACCCGGAGCGCTACCCCGACGCCGGCGACCCCTGGCAGCCGCTGAAGCTCTACTACCACATGACCTTCAGCAAGGAGCGCATCCTCGCCCTGCACTCCGCGATGGAGAAGGCCGGCCTGGAGTCGCCCTACGGCGACTGGCTGAAGCGCTTCGAGGAGGAGGGCGACCAGCGCGCCAGGTGGGAGGTCACCACCCGCGTCCCCTGCGCCGACCACTTCGAGACCAGGGACCAGGCCCTGCTCGCCCACGCCACGCAGATCGACCCGAACGGGTTCTGGTTCGTCGTCCCGCTCGACGTCCAGCGCGCGGCATGGCCGACCGAGGACTACCATTTGGCCAGGTCCCTGGTCGACACGGAACTGCCGGAGGACGACCTGTTCGCCGGCGTCCGGGAGAAGGTGTGCTTGTGATGCCAGCCGTCTACGCCATGCCGCTGAACGACGACACGGTCACCCCCGGCGTCCTCGGCTTCGTGGTGTTCCTCGTGCTGCTGGCCGCGACGGTCTTCCTGATCCGCTCGATGGGCAAGCAGATGAAGAAGATCCAGGCGCCCCGCGAGGCGGATCTCCGGCAGCAGGAGTGGGAGCGGGCCGAGGCGGCGAAGGAGGCCAAGGCCGCGGCGGCGGCCAAGCCCTCCGACGACGACGCCTGACCCGGCCCCGACCCGGCCCCGCGCCGGTTGGACGCCGCCGCGCCGGGGAGGACCCTCGGTGTGCGCGCGAACTCCGATGACGCCGACCGCGGTCTCCCGCCCGCGGAGGCTCGCCGTGCCCTCGACCGCCATCTCGCCGGCGCCGTCATCGGTGAGGGCGAGATGGCGGCCGAGGGGCTGGCCCTGCTGGAGGGGGAACGCTGGGCGGAGGCCGCCGAGACGCTGGAGGAGGCCCTGCGCCTCGCCGAGCGCGAGGGGGACGCCCACACGGTCCTGGCGGCGCGCCACGACCTCGCCCGGGCGCTGATCGGCAGCGGCGACCTCGACCGCGCGATCGGGCTGCTCGGCCCGCTGCCGGACGAGTTCGCCGCCCTGCCGGAGCCCGACGAGCGCGCCCGCGCCCGCGCGCTGGAGAGCCTCGGCGAGGCCCACCTGCGCGCGCACCGCCCCGTCGCGGCCATCAACTTCTTCGGCCAGGCCCTGGAGATCCTGCGCGGGCTGGACGCGGTCGCCGGGCAGGCCGCCATGTTCGTCCGCATAGCCGACGCCGCCCGCCTCCGCGGCGACGCCGCGGCCGAGCGCGCCGCCCTCGACCGCGCCGCCGAACTGATCCGCCCCGCCTGATCGGCCCGGCCCGGAGCGCCCTAGATCTTGCCGTGGTCCCAGCTGACGATCCGGTCGGGCTCCATGACGATGAGGACGCGCTTGGACAGCGCCTGCTCGATGCCCTCGGCGATCACCGGGTCGACCGGCTCGCCCAGCTTCGGGACGGGCAGGCCCGCCATGCGGGAGCCGACGACCATGCCGACCTTGGACCGGGGCTCGGGGTCCTCGATGACGAGGCCCCGCCCGTACAGGGCGACGCCGCGCAGTTCGCTGTACTCGACGCCGTCCTCGACCAGGCACGTCATGGTGGGGTCGCGGCGCAGGTTGATCACCTTCTGCGACGACTTGTACGTGGTGAAGGCGATCTTGCCCTCGTACAGCGTGTAGAACATCGTCACCAGATGGGGCTCGCCGTCCTTGCCGACGGTCGCGACCTGCACCTTGAAGTTGGCGGCCAGGTAGTCCGCCACTTCCTCCGGCGACATCTTGATCTTGTCGCGCTTGCTACCGGCCAACGGGCCCTCCCAGGATCGTCTGCATCGCGCACAGAATAACCAAGCGCTTGCCCGCCTCATCGCCCGGCACCATGGGGGGATGTCCGTGCGCGATCTCACCGTCCTCGGCTCCGCCAGCGCGGTGCCCACCAGGACCCGCAACCACAACGGCTACCTGCTGCGCTGGGACGGGCAGGGCGTCCTGTTCGACCCGGGGGAGGGCACGCAGCGGCAGATGACGCACGCGGGCCTCTCCGCGAACGACGTGAACTGGATCTGCGTGACGCACTTCCACGGCGACCACTGCCTCGGCGTGCCGGGCATCGTCCAGCGGATCGCCCGCGACGGCGTCGCGCACCCGGTGGACGCGGCGTTCCCGGCGAGCGGCCGGCTCTACTGGGAGCGGCTGCGGAACGCGGCCGTCTTCCGGGACACCGACGTCGTCCGCGAGCGCCCGGTGTCGGGGGAGCGGATGGCGCTCGACACCGGTGACGCCCCTTTCAGCCTGGTCGCCCGGCGGCTGTCCCACCCGGTGGAGGCGTACGGGTACCGGCTGGAGGAGCCCGACGGCGTGACGATGCTGCCGGACGAGCTCGCCGCGCGCGGCGTCCGGGGGCCGCTGATCCGCCGCCTCCAGGAGGACGGGCGGGTCACCACGCCCGACGGCCGCACCGTCACGCTGGCCGAGTGCAGCGTGACCCGTCCCGGGCAGAAGGCCGCGTTCGTCATGGACACCCGGCTCTGCGACGGCGTACGGGAACTGGCCGACGGGGTGGACATGCTCGTCATCGAGTCCACGTTCCTGCACGAGGACGCCGGGCTGGCCGCCGAGTACGGGCACCTGACCGCCGCCCAGGCGGGCGAGGTGGCGGCGGAGGCGGGTGTCCGCCGCCTCGTCCTGACCCACTTCTCCGAGCGGTACCCCGCCGCCGACGAGCACCGCTTCCTGGCCGAGGCGGCCGCCGCGTTCGGCGGCGACATCACCCTGGTCCACGACCTGGACCGCATTCCGCTGCCGCCGCGCCGTCTGACGGGCCGGGATGCCGGGCAGGACCCAGGGCATGGCTGACGAAGTCGATGTCGTGGTGATCGGTCTCGGGCCCGGGGGAGAGGACGCCGCGGGGCGGCTCGCCGAGGCGGGCCTCTCGGTCGTCGGCGTGGAGTCGCGGCTGGTCGGCGGGGAGTGCCCGTACTACGCCTGCGTCCCCACCAAGATGATGGTGCGCGCCGCGGGCCTGGTCGCCGAGGCCGAGCGCGTCCCCGGCATGGCGGGCGAGGCGTCCGTCCGGCCCGACTGGGGGCCGGTGGCCGCCAGGATCCGCGACGAGGCGACCGACTCGTGGGACGACAAGGCCGCCGCCGACCGCCTCACCGGCAAGGGCGTGCGCCTGGTGCGCGGCGAGGGCCGCATCACCGCACCCCACGAGGTCACCGCCGGCGGCCAGGTCTTCCACGCCCGCCGCGGCATCGTGCTCAACACCGGCACTTCTCCCACGGCCCCGCCGGTCGACGGTCTCGCGGACACCCCCTACTGGACGAACCGCGAAGCCGTCCAGGCCACCGAGGCCCCCGAGTCGCTCCTCGTCCTCGGCGGCGGCGTGGTCGGCGTGGAGATGGCGCAGGTCTTCTCCCGCTTCGGCAGCCGCGTCACCATCGTCGAGGCGGCGGACCGCCTTCTCATCAACGACGAGCCGGAGTCGAGCGCCCTGCTGCGCGAGGTCTTCGAACGCGAGGGCATCGGTGTGCGCACCGGCGTGAACGTCAGCCGCGTCGCCCACGACGGAGCCGAGTTCACGATGCGGCTCGGCGACGGGGAGCTCGCCGCCGACCGCCTCCTCGTCGCGACCGGCCGCCGCCCGAACCTGAAGGGGCTCGGTCTCGGCGCCGTCGGCCTGGACGAGAACGCCCGCCGGATCGCCGTGGACGGCCGCATGCGCGCCGCCGACGGCGTGTGGGCGATCGGCGACATCACCGGCATGGGCGCGTTCACGCACGTCTCCATGTACCAGGCGGCCGTCGCCGTCCGGGACGTCCTCGGCGAGGAGGGGCCGCCCGCGGCCTACCGCGCCGTGCCCCGCGTCACCTTCACCGATCCCGAGATCGCGTCGGTCGGCCTCACCGAGGCCCAGGCCCGCGACCAGAACCTTCCCGTCCGCACGGCGGTGGCGCCGATCCCGGAGTCGACCCGCGGCTGGATCCACAAGGCCGGCAACGACGGCTTCATCAAGCTCGTGGAGGACACCGAGTGGGGCACGCTGGTCGGCGCCACTGCGGCGGGCCCGTCAGGCGGGGAGGTCCTCGGCTTCCTGGCCGTGGCGGTCCACACCGAGACCCCGACCGCCGCCCTCCGCGAGATGATCTACGCCTACCCCACCTTCCACCGCGCCGTCGAGTCCGCGCTCGCCGGCCTCGCCGCGCGGGCGCGGGGGGAGTGAGGCGGCGGCCGGATCGGGCAGGATCGGGGGCATGAACCGGCTCAAGGACGCGACCAGCCCGTACCTGCTCCAGCACGCCGGGAACCCGGTGGAGTGGTGGGAATGGAGCGACGAGGCGTTCGCCGAGGCGCGGCGGCGCGACGTCCCCGTCCTGCTCTCCGTCGGATACGCCGCCTGCCACTGGTGCCACGTGATGGCCCACGAGTCCTTCGAGGACGGCGAGACGGCCCGGGCCATGAACGAGCTGTTCGTGAACGTCAAGGTCGACCGGGAGGAGCGGCCGGACATCGACGCCGTCTACATGGAGGCGACCCAGGCCATGACGGGCCAGGGCGGCTGGCCGATGACGGTGTTCATGACTCCGGAGGGGCACCCGTTCTACTGCGGGACGTACTTCCCGCGAGCGCAGTTCCGGGCGCTGTTGCAGGCCGTCCACAAGGCGTGGACGGAGCAGCGCGACGACGTCGCCCGGCAGGGGCAGCAGGTCGTCGACGCCCTGACCTCGCGCGGGTCCGGCCTCGGCGGGTCGGAGGCGCCCGGCGACCGGGTGCTCGCGCACGCGGTGAAGGTGCTCGCGCGCTCCTACGACGCGGCGCGCGGCGGGTTCGGGGGCGCCCCGAAGTTCCCGCCGTCGATGGTCCTGGAGTTCCTGCTGCGCCATCACGCGCGCACGGGCGACGAGGAGTCGCTGGCGATGGCGTCCGGCACGCTGGAGGCGATGGCCCGCGGGGGCATGTACGACCAGCTCGGCGGCGGGTTCGCGCGGTACTCGGTCGACGCGGGATGGGTCGTCCCGCACTTCGAGAAGATGCTCTACGACAACGCCCTGCTGGCGCGGGTCTACGCGCACTGGTGGCGGCTGACGGGGAACCCGTCCGCGCGGCGGGTCGCCCTGGAGACGTGCGACTGGATGCTGCGCGACCTGCGCACCGACCAGGGCGGGCTCGCGTCGGCGCTGGACGCCGACAGCGAGGGCGTCGAGGGCAAGTACTACGTGTGGACGCCCGAGCAGTTGCGGGAGGTGCTCGGGGACGAGGACGGCGCGTTCGCCGAGCGCCTGTTCGAGGTGACCGGGACGTTCGAGCACGGCGCGTCCGTCCTGCAGCTCCTGAGCGACCCCGATGACGTCGAGCGGTACGAGCGCGTGCGGACCGCGCTGCTGGCGGCGCGCGCGCAGCGGATCCCTCCGGCGCGGGACGACAAGGTGGTGGCGGCGTGGAACGGGCTCGCCGTCGCGGCGCTGGCCGAGTGCGGCGCGCTGTTCGACCGGCCGGATCTCGTCCGGGCGGCCGAGGAGGTCGTGCGGCTGCTGGGGGAGGTCCACCTCCGGGACGGGCGGCTGGCGCGCACGTCCAAGGACGGGGCGGCCGGGGCGAACGCCGGCGTCCTGGAGGACTACGCCGACGTGGCCGAGGGCCTGCTCGCCCTGCACGCGGTCACCGGCGACCCGCACCACGTGCGGCTGGCCGGCGAACTGCTGAACACCGTCCTCGAACGGTTCGCCGACGGGTCCGGCGGCTTCTACGACACGGCCGACGACGCCGAGCGGCTGTTCCGGCGCCCCCAGGACCCGACCGACAACGCGACGCCGTCGGGGCAGTTCGCGGCGGCCGGGGCGCTGCTGTCGTTCGCCGCGCTGACCGGGTCCGACTGGCACCGGCAGGCGGCGGAGGACGCGCTGGCGCCGGCGGGCACGCTCGCCGACGAGCACGCGCGGTTCGCGGGCTGGGGCCTCGCGGTCGCGGAGGCGCGCGCGGCGGGCCCGGTCGAGATCGCGGTGATCGGCGATCCGGAGGACGTGCGCACCCGCGCGCTGCACCGCACGGCCCTCATGGCCGTCGCGCCGGGCGCGGTGGTGAGCGTCGGCCCGCCGGACGCCGAGGGCGTTCCCCTGCTGGAGGGGCGGGGACTGGTGGAGGGAGAGCCGGCGGCGTACGTCTGCCGCGGGTTCGTCTGCCGGCTGCCCGTCACGACCCAGGCGGACCTGAACCGCGAACTACGTGGGCAATTGGACTGACGATCCACTTTATGGCAACGTGACCTTGATCTCAGCCGGGCAGGCTGTTACTACTGAGTAACTGGAACGTGCCTGACCCAATGGAGCCGAGCGGACGAGGCTGACCGGTGGCGCCCCGGGTATCTGGACGGTGGCCGACCATCTGAGTCATAGTCGTGTCCTGTGCGCGGTCAGGGACCCGGCGCGAGGCGACATCGAGGGAGTGTGCCAGTGGGCAAGCCGAACCGCCGGATCCTTCCGACGATCATCGGCGTCTCCGTGCTGACGACGCTCGCGGCCAACGTCGCCGTCCTCGTCGCGCACGACGACGGCCCGCCGGACCGGCCGCGCGGCGAGCAGCGCGCCCGCTTCGTCGCCGCCTCCGGCAGCACCGGCCTGTCGCCCGGCGCGGTCGCGCCGCTCGGCAGGCGGCTCACCCCGCACGTCCTCGTGGCGGCCCCTTCCACGCTCTCGCCGGAGTTCGTCCAGAAGATCCGCGGCGCCAAGGGCGTGAAGGGCGTCGAGGTCGTGGACGCGGTGCAGGGCATGGTCGCGGGCAAGCGCGTCGGCCTGATGGGCGTCGACCCGTCCACGTTCCGCAACTACACCCCGAAGCCGACCGCCAAGTCGGACGCCCTCTGGCGCAACGTGGCCTCCGGCGACGTCGCCATCTCGTTCACGATGGGCAGCGACGGCGGCGTCAAGCTCGGCACCCAGGTGCCCGTCGGCGGCAAGCAGCACCAGTCGCAGCTGCGGGTGGGCGCGTACGCGACGATGGGCATCAGCGACGTCGACGCGGTCATCTCGCACACCACCGCGCAGGCCCTCGGGATGCCGACCGGCAACGCCATGCTGATCAGTGTCCCGAAGACCGCGCCGAAGACGTTCATCAAGAAGCTGCGCAAGGTGCTGCCGAAGCACGCCAAGGCCGTCGCGGTCAACCCGGAGATCGACTTCCCACGGGCCGGGAACGTGCCGGTCGCGGGCGGCCAGGTCATGACGGCGAGCCAGGTCCGCACGGTGATCAAGGCGGCCTACACCCGGCTCGGCTGGCCGTACGTGTGGGGCGGCGAGTCCGAGGCCGAGGGCGGCTACGACTGCTCCGGCCTGATGCAGTACGCGTTCGCCAGGGCGGGCATCCGGCTCCCGCGCGTCGCCGCCGACCAGGCCCGCGCCGGCTGGGTCGTCCCCTACAGCAAGGCCGAGCCGGGCGACATGCTCATCTGGGCCAACGACCCGACCGCGCCCGGCTACATCTCCCACATCGCCCTCTACCTGGGCCAGGGCAAGATGCTGGCGGCCCCGCGGACCGGCACCGTGGTGCAGGTGCAGAACGTCTACACCCGCAACATGCGCGGCGCCGTCCGAGTCAGCCCCCGAATGGCCGCCTCCCTGGCCCGCTGACCCGCGCAGCGGGCCGCCGGCTCACAGGGGGCAGCCGCGGCCGAGGAACTCCAGGTTGTGGTCGATGAGCCCGGGGAGCTCCTCGGTCGCCGCGCGTCCTTCCATCCACCGGTAGAGGGCCGCCTGGAGCACCCCGATGACGGCCCAGGTGAAGGTCTCCACCTCCGGGTCGTCGGGCCGCCGCCCCGTGCGGTGGCCGACGACCTCGGTCAGCATGGCGTGGGTGCCCTCGCGCATCGACTCGAACGTGCGGGCGCGCAGCGAAGGGACCCGGGAGGTGAGCCGCATCCGGGCGTTGACCGTGTCCAGGTCGGCTTCGTACATGAGCGGGAGCAGCTCGCGGAGCGTGGCGCGCAGCGCCTCGATGGGGGACAGCCCGGCCGGCTGGCCCCGCATGACCTCCGCCATGATCGGGTCGTACTCGTCGGTGACGACCACGTCCTCCTTGGTGGGGAAGTAGCGGAAGAAGGTGCTCGGCGAGATCTCGGCCGCCGCGGCGATCTGCTCCACGGTCGTCTCGTCGTACCCCCGCTCGCTGAAGAGGCGGAGGGCGTGGTCCTGGATCGCCCTGCGGGTCCGCAGCTTCTTGCGCTCCCGCAGCGGCAGCCGGGCGAGCCGGTCCTCCAGCCGGTCGATCGGGTGCTCACGGGACGGCGTGCTCATGCTCCGATTGTCCTGCATCCGCGGCGGAGGCCGCATCCTCGCGTCCCCGCGCGGGCTGGAAGAGCCACAGGAGCAGTGCCGCCACGACGGCGGCGGCACCGCACGCGGCGAACACCGCGTCCATGCCGTGGACGTACGCGGCGCGGGCCGAGGCGAGCAGCCCCCCGTCGTCCAGCCGCCCGGCGACGGCGACCGCCCCGCCGATGGAGTCGCGCGCCGCGGCGGCCGCGTCGGGAGGCAGCCCGCCGGTGGAGACGCGGTCCCGGTAGAGCGCCGACAGCAGGCTGCCGAGGCCGGCGACGCCGAGCGTCCCGCCCGTCTGGCGCAGCGTCTGCACGAGGCCCGAGCCGCGCCCCGCCTGGGCGGGCGGCAGGGCGGCGAGGACCGCGTCCATCGCCGGGACGATGGTCAGCCCGCAGCCGAGGCCGACGACGAGCAGCCACGGGACGGTGGCGGGGTAGCCGTCGCCCGCCCCGGTGAGCGCGCCCCACCCGAAGCCCGCCGCGAGCACGAGCAGCCCGGTGACGAGGATCGGCTTGTGCCCGGTGCGGTGCGCGACGCGGTCGGTGACGACCCCGCCGGCGAGCAGGCCGAGCAGCATCGGCATCAGCCGCACGCCGGTGCCGAGGACGTCGTTGCCCTGGACGGCCTCCAGGTACTGCGGCAGGACGAACAGCGCCCCGCCCATCATCAGGTTCGCGGCGACGGCGGCGACCATCGCCCATGTGAAGGCGGGGTTGCGGAAGAGGGCCACGTCCAACAGGGGCTCGGCGGCACGCCGCTCCCACAGGACGAACCCGGCCAGCAGGACGGCCGCGAGCGCGAACGAGAGCAGCACCACCGCGTCGCTCCAGCCCCGCACGGGGGCCTCGATGACCCCGTACACGAGCGCGACGACCCCTGCCATCGACAGCAGCGCGCCGATCCCGTCGACCCGCGGCGCGGCCGGGTCCCGCGTCTCGGGCAGGAGCAGCGCCACCGCGATGCCGCCGACCAGCACGACCGGCACGTTGACCAGGAAGATGGAGCCCCACCGGAAGTTCTCCAGGAGCCAGCCGCCGAGCAGCGGGCCGAGCGGCAGCCCGAGCGCCATCGCCGAGGACCAGACCGCGACCGCGCGGGTGCGCTCGTGCGGGGGGAAGATCGCGGGCAGCATCGACATCGACAGCGGGGTCACGATCGCCGCGCCGAGGCCCATGAACGCGCGGGCCGCGATGACTCCGCCGGAGCCGTCCGCGAACGCACCGGCGAGCGAGGCGGTGCCGAAGACCGCGAGGCCGGCCAGCAGCAGCCGCTTGCGGCCGAACCGGTCGCCGAGCAGCCCGGCCGGGAGCAGCAGCGCCCCGAACACCAGCAGGTAGGAGTCCACGATCCACTGCAGCGCGCTGGTGCTCGCGTGCAGCCGCTCCGACAGCGTGGTCAGCGCCACGTTGAGGATCGTCATGTCGAACCCGAGCGCGAGCATGCTCAGCGCCAGCGCCCCCAGCCCCAGCCAGCGCCGGGTGTGTCCCACGGTCATGACTTCCACCTTCATATGAGTTTCACTATGAAATGACAGTAGCTCTCATTTGATGGTGATTGTCAATCGAGATGGGGACTGGCGCAGCCTCGGGAGGACATGTAATTTTGATTACATGAGTACGAGCGAAGCGGCGGAGCAGCTGCGCGGCTGGTTCATCGGACGGCTCCCCGAGGAGTGGTTCGAGGGCGCGCCCGAAGTCGTCGTCGACCGCGAGGAGGTCGCGGTCGTCGGCACCCTGCCCGTCCCGGCCGCCGCGGCCGAGGCGGCCGGCGCCGAGCGTGCGGGCGTCATCGCGGGGCACGTCCAGCGCTTCCGCGACGAGACCCGCGACCGGCGGATCGCCATCGCCCGGGAGGCCGAGCAGCGCTTCGGGCGCAAGGTGTCCTGGGGCGTGGAGTGCGGCGGCGAGCGGGAGATGTTCACCACCCTGTCGGTGCCGGTGATGACGCGGCTGCGGCAGCCCGAGCGCCGCGTACTGGACACGCTCGTGGACGCCGGGGTCGCCCGCAGCCGCAGCGACGCGCTCGCCTGGTGCGTCAGGCTCGTCGGCAAGAACACCGACGAGTGGCTGTCGGAGCTGCGCACCGCCCTGCAGCACGTCGAGCGCGCCCGCGCCGCCGGCCCCAAGGCCTGACCGCCGGCCCGGAGCGGCCGGGCATTACCCGATCTCGGTGATCACTGGGTGTGATCATGGCGCCGACCTCCCCTAACGTACCTGGAGAGCGGGCCGGACGCGGGCGGGAGGTGCGGGGATGCCGGGGCTGCGCTGCCTGGACGGGTCCGACCTCGCGGTGGTCCCGGTCGCCTCGATCGACCGCGGCGGCACCCCGTTCGAGATCACGCTGGAGCTGTGGCGCGACGGCGAGCCCTTCGGGGCGGTGGGGGAGCGGTGCGGGTACTTCCTGACCGGGCTCGCCGCCCGGGTCGCCGCCGCCCGGGCCGACGGGTCCCCGCAGGCGGCACGCTGGCCCGACCCCGACGACCGCTTCCCCGACCCCGCCCCCGCCGACGCGGCCCGGGAGCCCGAGCTGTTCGCGTTCCGCTACCGCGACCGGGGCGACGTGGTCAGCACCGGTGAGCTGCGCTGCTCGCTGCGCACGTCCTCGATGTGGGTCGGCCGCCAGCGGTCGGCGGCGGGCCGGTGGCGGGTCGCGCGCCGCGCCGTGGTCGAGGCGTGGGGCGCGGGCGGGCGCGGCGTCCGCGCCGTTCTCACCTCGGCCGAGCTGGCGCGCTTTCTCGCCGATCTGCTCGCCGAGGCGGACCGGGCCAGAGCAGGCCATCCACCGCGCCTGGCCCGGCCCGCGCGTTAGCCTGGCGTACGGGAACGGTGGGAGAAGTGTCGCCGTCGGGCCATAATTGAGCGACTTTCCGCCAGGGTCGGTCGCTCGAAGGGAAGCCCATATGCGGGTTCGGCGTACGGGAGAGCCGCGCACCAGGTCGGCGCGCGGCGCGCGGAGGGACGGCGTGCGCCGGCGCCCCTCCGAGGGCGGCGGGCGGCTCGTCTCCGCCCTCCGCCGCAGCGGCCCGTACGCGGCCGTCCGCGACGCCGTCTACCGGATGTACGAGCGGCGCGTCGAGGCCGAGTTGCCCACCGAGGTCACCCCCCGGCACGTCGGCGTGATCCTCGACGGCAACCGGCGCTGGGCGAGGTCGATGGGGCTGGCCGACGTCAACACGGGCCACCAGCGCGGCGCCCAGAAGATCTCCGAGCTGCTCCAGTGGAGCGCGGAGGCCGGCGTCGAGCACGTCACGCTGTGGCTGCTGTCGACCGACAACCTCAACCGGCCCGCCGCCGAGCTGGAACCGCTCCTGGCGATCATCGAGAACACCGTCCGCAAGCTCGCCGAGGACGGCTGGCACGTCAAGCCCGTCGGCGCCCTCGACCTCCTGCCCGATAAGACGGCCCGCGTCCTGAAAGATGCGGGAGAGGCCACATCGGGCGCACCCGGCCTGATTGTGAACGTCGCCGTTGGGTATGGAGGTAGGCGTGAGATCGCTGATGCGGTGCGCTCACTGCTCATCGAGCAGGCGAGTCGTGGCACCAGCATCGAGGAACTCGCCGAGGTCCTCGACGTGGAGCACATCGCGGAGCATCTCTACACGCGCGGCCAGCCGGACCCGGACCTGGTCATCCGCACCTCGGGAGAGCAGCGTCTCTCCGGCTTCATGCTCTGGCAGAGCGCCCACTCGGAGTTCTACTTCTGCGAGGTCCACTGGCCGGACTTCCGGAAGGTGGACTTCCTCCGGGCCATGCGCTCCTACGCCGCGCGGCACCGGCGCTACGGTACCTGATCGTCCCTCGCGGACCACCGCCCCTGCGCGGGCGGACCTGCGCGCCACCGGCAGTTCCCTCATATCCAGGGAGATCGAGTGGCCACAACCTCCGCGCGCCGTCCCGGTCCGTCCGGGATCCCTTCTGGGGCTTCCGTCCCGGAGACCTCCGGAGACCTCGGGGGCGCTGCCCCCGGCAGGGAACCGGACCGGCGCACGTACGTCCTGGACACCAGCGTCCTGCTCGCCGATCCGGGGGCGATGACCCGGTTCGCCGAGCACGAGGTCGTACTCCCCATCGTCGTCATCTCCGAACTGGAGGCCAAGCGGCACCACCCGGAACTCGGCTACTTCGCGCGGCAGGCCCTGCGCACGCTGGACGACCTCCGCCTGCTGCACGGGCGGCTGGACGAGCCCGTCTCGGTCGAGGGGGCGCTCGGCGACCAGGGCGGGACGCTCCGCGTCGAGTTGAACCACGCCGACCCGAGCGTCCTGCCGGACGGGTTCCGGCTCGGCGACAACGACACCAGGATCCTGTCGGTGGCCGCGTGGCTGGCCCGCGAGGGGCGCGACGTCGTGCTGGTCTCCAAGGACCTGCCGATGCGGGTGAAGGCGTCCGCGGTCGGGCTCGCCGCCGAGGAGTACCGCGCGGAACTGGCCGTCGTGGAGTCCGGCTGGACCGGGATGCGCGAGCTGGAGGTGCCGGCCGGAGCCCTCGAGGAGCTGTACGAGACGGGCGGCGCCGACCTGGAGGAGGCGCGGGACCTGCCGTGCCACACGGGGCTTCGGCTGCTGTCGGAGCGCGGCTCGGCCCTCGGCCGGGTGCAGCCGGACAAGTCGGTGCGGCTGGTGCGCGGCGACCGCGAGGTGTTCGGGCTGCGCGGCCGGTCCGCCGAGCAGCGGATCGCGCTGGACCTGCTGATGGACGAGGAGGTCGGCATCGTCTCGCTCGGCGGGCGGGCCGGCACCGGCAAGTCGGCGCTCGCCCTCTGCGCGGGGCTGGAGGCCGTGCTGGAGCGGCGGCAGCACCGCAAGGTCGTGGTGTTCCGCCCCCTGTACGCGGTCGGCGGCCAGGAGCTCGGCTACCTGCCGGGTTCGGAGAACGAGAAGATGTCGCCGTGGGCCCAGGCCGTCTACGACACCCTCTCGGCGGTGACGACGCCGGAGGTCATCGAGGAGGTCGTGGACCGTGACATGTTGGAGGTCCTGCCGCTCACGCACATCCGCGGCCGGTCGCTGCACGACTCGTTCGTGATCGTCGACGAGGCGCAGTCGCTGGAGCGCGGCGTCCTGCTCACCGTCCTGTCGCGGATCGGCTCCGGGTCGCGGGTCGTGCTGACCCACGACGTGGCGCAGCGCGACAACCTGCGCGTCGGCAGGCACGACGGCGTCGCGGCGGTGGTGGAGCGCCTGAAGGGCCATCCGCTGTTCGCGCACGTGACGCTGACGCGGTCGGAGCGCTCGCCGATCGCGGCGCTGGTGACCGACATGCTCGGTGACGTCGGGGCCTAGAGCCCCGGCGAGTGAGAACCCCGGCGGGCCGTGACGGGCCGCCGGGGTTCTCGCGTCTCAGAACGACGTTCTCCTTCCTACGGAGGGTGATCGGTAAACCTCGCAACGTAGGAATGTGGCGAAGGTCACAATCGTCCGCTTCTGTGGGAGGAGCCGCAGGTCCGGCCGGGTTTTCGGTACGTCCGCAGTCGGGTTGACAACGGACCGTCCGGCCCCATCTGTCTCGTTTTGGTTGCGAACCAGCCCTCGGCCTCGGGCATTGTGTCTCCCCGTAAGCACCCCCAGTGCGGTGCCCGGCCGGAGCGCGGCCCCTGAACGCGCGCGACGTGCCGGCGCCGACCCGGGTCCGGGGCCGCCGAACGCCGGCGGCCGGGCCGGACCGGGGTGGAAACAGTTCGTGCGCGTGTCCATGCGCGTGCGACCGTCGGAAGGACCGCCTTGTACGGAGACCGCCCCGGGTCCCCTAGGCGAGACGATCGACAGAGCTTCGACCCCCGGCAGCCGGTGATGGCCTCCGCCCCGGCCCAGGCGCCCGGCTCCTCCCCGGAGGGCCCCGAGGCGCCGCACGAGGACGACGTGCGCGTGGCCGGCACCCGCCCCCGCGCGAACGCTCCTGCGGGGGACACGCTCGGCCTCCAGCCCCTCCAGGAGCCGCTGCGCACCGGCGTCTCCGGCGACGAGATCTCCTCCGGTCCGGGCGCGCCCCGCCGTGCCGCCCGCGGGGGCGGCTCCCGCGGGCGCGGCGGCAAGCGCATCGCGGTGGTCGCCGCGGGCGCCGCCGTCGTGATCGGCGGAGGCGCGGTCGCCGCGTTCGCGCTGACCGGCGGCTCCGGGGACGAGGGCGCGCAGACCGTCAAGCCGACGCGGCAGCTCGCCGACGCCGCCGCGCCGCCGAAGATCGACCCGAAGGTGCTGGAGCAGCAGCGCAAGAAGCTGGCGCTCGACCGCGCCTCCCGCGCGACGCGCCAGGACGGCGGCAAGGGCCCGTCCCTGCTGCCCAAGGGCAAGCCGATCCCGACCAAGACGCCGGAGAAGAAGAACGGCTCCTCCGGCGGCGGCCCGACCGGCGACCCGGTCCCGGCCGGCGAGGCGCAGGCGATCGCCAAGAAGCTGATGCCGAGCTACGGCTTCACCGGCGACGGCCAGTTCGGCTGCCTGGTCAACCTGTGGAACAAGGAGAGCCACTGGAACGTCCACGCGGCCAACCCCTCGGGCGCGTACGGCATTCCGCAGGCCCTGCCCGGTTCCAAGATGGGCAGCGCCGGGCCCGACTGGCAGAACAACGCCACCACGCAGATCAAGTGGGGGCTCGGCTACATCAAGAACCGCTACGGCACGCCGTGCGGCGCGTGGTCGCACTCGCAGTCCGTCGGCTGGTACTGATCCGGCCCCGCCGCGTCCCGGACGCCCTGAGCGGCGTCTGGGACGCGCGACCGGCCCCGCCCGGCTCAGCGGCGGGACGTCCCGGTCATCCGCAGGACGTCGAGCGCCTCGTCGAGCTGCTCGACCGTCAGCCTTCCCTCGTCGACATAGCCGCGCTCCAGCACGACCTCGCGGATCGTCCTGCGCTCCCTGAGCGCCTGCTTGGCGACCTTCGCCGCCTCCTCGTACCCGATGTAGCGGTTCAGCGGCGTCACGATCGACGGTGACGACTCGGCGTACTCGCGCATCCGGTCCAGGTCGGCCTCGACGCCGTCCACGCAGCGGTCGGCGAGCAGCCGGGACGCGTTCGCCAGCAGGGTGACCGACTCCAGCACGTTGCGGGCCAGCATCGGCAGCATCACGTTCAGCTCGAAGCTGCCGGACGCGCCGCCGAACGCGACCGCCGCGTCGTTGCCGATGACCTGCGCGGCGACCTGCGCGACCGCCTCGGGGATCACCGGGTTCACCTTGCCGGGCATGATCGACGAGCCGGGCTGCAGGTCGGGCAGCCGGATCTCCGCGAGCCCGGCGCGCGGCCCCGAGCCCATCCAGCGCAGATCGTTCGCGATCTTGCTGAGGCTCACCGCGATCGTGCGCAGCGCCCCGCTCGCCTCCACCAGGCCGTCCCGCGCGCCCTGCGCCTCGAAGTGGTCGCGGGCCTCGGTCAGCGGCAGCCCGGTGTCCCGCGCGATCTCGGCGATGACGCGGGCGGCGAAGCCCTCCGGCGTGTTGATGCCGGTGCCGACCGCGGTCCCGCCGAGCGGGAGCTCCGCCAGCCGCGGCAGGACGGCCTCCAGCCGCTCCACGCCGTGCCGCGCCTGCGCTGCGTACCCGCCGAACTCCTGCCCGAGCGTCACCGGCGTCGCGTCCATCAGGTGGGTGCGGCCGGACTTCACCGCGGTCGCGAACTCCTCGGCCTTGCGCGCGAGCGCGGCCTCCAGGTGCCGCAGCGCGGGGATCAGCTCGTTCACGACGGCCCCGGTCGCCGCGATGTGGATGGACGACGGGAACACGTCGTTGGACGACTGGGAGGCGTTCACGTGGTCGTTGGGATGGACGGGGCGGCCGAGCCGCTCCTGCGCCAGCGTCGCCACGACCTCGTTGGCGTTCATGTTGGACGACGTCCCCGAGCCGGTCTGGAACACGTCGATCGGGAACTGGTCGTTCCACCGCCCGTCCGCGACCTCGCGGGCGGCCTCGGCGATCGCGGCGGCCAGGTCCTCATCGAGGACGCCCAGCTCCGCGTTGACGACCGCCGCCGCGGCCTTGATCCGACCGAGCGCGGCGATGTGGGACGCCTCCAGCGTCCGTCCCGAGATCGGGAAGTTCTCCACGGCGCGCTGCGTCTGGGCCCGCCACTTGGCCGCGGCCGGCACCCGGACCTCTCCCATCGAGTCGTGCTCGACGCGGAACTCCTGCTCGCTCATGGAACGCCTCCCACTCGACTTCGGCGGCCGCCGTCGTCCATGGCAGCCCGGTCGGTGGCTCACGCATTCCCGCGTGAGGCGCGGATCACTCCTTGTTCAGCGTGTAGTTCTGCCGCTCTCCCGGCTTGCCCGCGGGCTTCTGCTGCCCGTTCACCCAGACGTCGCAGGCGGACGCGTCGTAGACGACCGCGTTGAGGCGGGGCTGGTCGTACCGGCGCGCCTCGCCCCGGTGCAGCGTCTCGTCTGCGAGCACGGTGATCGCGGTGCCCGGCACCGACACGAAGATCTTGCAGGAGTCGGTGCGGGCCCGGACGGCCAGCGTGCTGGTCGCGGCGCCGGGCGGCGCGGCGGCCTGGGCGGCGGAGCCTCCCGGTGTGGTGGACGCCCCGGCGGTGGGCGAGGGGCCGGGGCTCTCGCGCATCATGCCGACGATGAGGGCGGTGGCGCCGATGCCGCACGAGGCGACGGTCGCGCCGATGAGGCCGATCACGACCATCAGCCGGTAGCGGGGCGTGGGGGCGCGGCGTCCCGAGCGCGGGCCCGCCATGGCCCGTTCGAGCCGGTCCACCGCGCGGGCGTGGCTGAGCCGCCGGGTCGGGTTCTTCTCCAGCAGCCCGGTGATCACGGGCGCGAGCGCGCCGGCGTTCTGCGGGGCGGGGGTCGACTCGTTCGCCAGCGCGGACAGCGTCGCCATGACGTTCTCGCGCTCGAACGGCGGGCGGCCCTCCAGGGCGGCGTACAGCGTCGCGCCGAGCGACCAGAGGTCCGAGCGCGGGGTCGCCTTCTCCCCGGCCGCGACCTCGGGCGCCACGTACGCGGGCGACCCCATGAAGTGGCCCGTCTTGGTGAGGCTCGCCGAACCGGAGGAGAACGCGAGCCCGAAGTCGGTGAGGACGACGCGGTCGCCGTCCAGCAGCACGTTGCTCGGCTTCAGGTCGCGGTGCACGATGCCGGCCTTGTGCGCGGTGTTGAGGGCGTCCAGCAGGGCGCGGCCGATGTGCGCGACGCGTTCGGGCGGCAGGGGGCCCGAGCGCTCGATGAGCTGTTCGAGGCTGGGCGCCTCGATCATCTCCATCACGATCCAGGGACGGCCCTGCTCGATGACCACGTCGTACACCTCGACGATGGAGTGCGTGCGCAGCTGCGCGGGCGCGCGCGCCTCCCGGAGGGTACGGCGGTAGAAGACCACCCGGTCGTCCTCGGCGAGGTTGTCGGGGAGCCGCAGCTCCTTGATCGCCACGGCGCGATCGAGGAGCTCGTCATGCCCTCTCCAGACGGTGCCGTTGGCACCCTGACCTATCTCCGAGACCAGCCGGTAGCGCGTCGCTAGCACGAGGCGCTCTGACTGAGACATGGCGGAAAAGATACCGGAGTGGCCCGGCGGTCATTGGGGAGACTTCGGCACCAACGCGGATTTTGGCCTAATACTGTGACCTACCGACAAGAAACTTCCGGGGACCGCCCGTCCGCGACCCCTGTCCGGGGTCGCGGACCGGTGCCGGACGTCAGCGCCTGCCGATGGTGAGGACGGGTCCGGTGGTGTCGGCGAAGAAGTCCTCGCCCTTGTCGTCGACCACGATGAACGCCGGGAAGTCCTCGACCTCGATCTTCCAGACGGCCTCCATGCCGAGCTCCGGGTACTCCAGGACCTCGACCTTCTTGATGCAGTCCTGCGCGAGCCGCGCCGCCGGGCCGCCGATCGAGCCGAGGTAGAACCCGCCGTGCTCCTTGCAGGCGTCGGTGACCTGCTTGGACCGGTTGCCCTTGGCCAGCATGACCAGGGAGCCGCCCGCGGCCTGGAACTGCTCGACGTAGGAGTCCATCCGGCCGGCCGTGGTCGGGCCGAACGAGCCCGAGGCGTAGCCCTCGGGCGTCTTGGCCGGGCCGGCGTAGTAGACGGCGTGGTCGCGCAGGTACTGCGGCATCGGCTCGCCCGCGTCCAGCCGCTCCTTGATCTTGGCGTGCGCGATGTCGCGCGCCACGACGAGCGGGCCGGTCAGCGACAGCCGCGTCTTGACCGGGTACCTGGTCAGCTCGGCGCGGATCTCGTCCATCGGCCGGTTCAGGTCGATCCGGACGACGGTGTCGTCCAGGTGCTCGTCGGTGGTGTCGGGCAGGAACTGCGCGGGGTCGGTCTCCAGCCGCTCCAGGAACACGCCCTCCGCGGTGATCTTGGCGAGGGCCTGCCGGTCGGCGCTGCACGAGACCGCGATCGCGACCGGGCAGGACGCGCCGTGCCGCGGCAGCCGGACCACCCGCACGTCGTGGCAGAAGTACTTGCCGCCGAACTGCGCCCCGATGCCGAGCTTCTGCGTCAGCTCGAACACCTGGAGCTCCAGCTCCAGGTCGCGGAACCCGTGCCCGAGCGGCGAGCCCTCGGTGGGCATCGTGTCCAGGTAGTGGGCGGAGGCGTACTTGGCGGTCTTCAGCGCGTACTCGGCGGACGTGCCGCCCACGACGATCGCCAGGTGGTAAGGCGGGCAGGCGGCCGTGCCGAGCGAGCGGATCTTCTCCTCCAGGAAGGACATCATCCGCTTGGGGTTCAGGACGGCCTTGGTCTCCTGGTAGAGGAACGACTTGTTGGCGCTGCCGCCGCCCTTGGCCATGAACAGGAACTTGTAGGCGTCGCCGGGCGCCGCGTACAGCTCGATCTGCGCGGGCAGGTTGGAGCCGGTGTTCTTCTCGTCCCACATCGTCACCGGCGCCATCTGCGAGTAGCGCAGGTTCAGCCTCGTGTAGGCGTCGTACACGCCCTGCGAGATGTGCTTCTCGTCGTCGCCGTCGGTCATGACGTGCTGGCCGCGCTTGCCCATGACGATCGCGGTACCGGTGTCCTGGCACATCGGCAGGACGCCGCCGGACGCGATGCCCGCGTTCTTCAGCAGGTCCAGCGCGACGAACCGGTCGTTCGGGGACGCCTCGGGGTCGTCCAGGATCCGGCGGAGCTGGGCCAGGTGCGCGGGTCGCAGCAGGTGGGCGATGTCGCGCATGGCCGTCTCGGTGAGCAGCCGCAGAGCCTCCGGCTCGACCTGCAGGAACGTCCGGCCGTTCGCCTCGAACGTGGAGACCCCGTCGGAGGTCAGGAGCCGGTAGTCGGTCTCGTCCGGGCCGAGCGGGAGCAGGTCGGTGTAGGAGAACTCAGGCATCTCAGGCAGATCCTCGCGCGATTCCGATGGGGGCCGAGTCACAGGTTACGGGCTCGGCTGGCGCCGCCTCACGGGGGGCGACCCGGGCGCGCAGGCCCACCACGACGCCCGCGGCGACCAGGGCGGCGCCCGCCAGGTCGGCCGGTTCCGGCCGGTCGACGCCGAGCGCGACCGTGGTGACCACCGCGCTGATCGGGATCAGGCCCGCGCACAGCCCGGCGCGGTCGGCCCCGAGCCGTCCGATCGCGTCGTACCAGAGCAGGAACGCGATCGTGGTCACGACGATCGACAGGTAGGCGAAGCCGGCCAGCTCGCCGGGGGTCGGGACGCGCAGCAGGCCCGTCCCGTCCGCGGCGAGGCCGACCGCGAGGAGCATCGGGACGGCCAGCGCGGCGGAGTAGGCGGAGACGCGCAGCGGTCCGATGCGCGGCAGCAGCGGGACGGCCAGCAGCGAGAAGCACACCTCCCCGCCGAGGGCGCCGAGCGAGAGCAGCAGCCCGCGGACGCTGCCGCTGCCGAGGCCGTTCGCCAGGGCCGCCCCCGCCGCCACCACGCAGGCCGCCACGATGATCGTCGGGGCCGGGCGGCGGCCGTCCAGCAGCGGCCCGACCACGGCCAGCACGATCGGGACCGTCGCGATCACCGTGCCGATGGTGGCGGGGCTCGTGTCCCGGGTGGCCGCGACGATGCAGACGTTGAAGGCGACCAGCCCGGTCCCCGCCAGCGCCGCGAGCAGGAGCCAGTCCCGCGCGGAGGGCCGGCGGGCGGGCCCTCCGGCGATGCGGGCCGCGGCCAGCAGGACCACCGCGGCGACGGCGTACCGGACCGCCTGGCCGCCGAAGACGGGATAGGCGGAGATCGTCGCCGAGACGGCGGTCAGCGTGCCGACGAGGGACATCGCGGCCCCGGCGCCCGCCATGCCGCGCTTCTGTGAGGTGTTCATGGACCGAACGCTAGAAGCCGGTTGGTCCACCGGACAGTGCCAATCAATCCACACGAACGTGGACCAATAGCCTCTCCGTGACGTCCACCCCATGCCTTGACGCTGAGAGTCATGTGACCGACCTTCATCTTCCACTCGACCGGTCCGCCGGCCGGCTGGCCGCGCAGATCGCCGCGGGCTTCCGCGCGGCGGTGCGCTCCGGCCGGCTGACCGCCGGGACCCGGCTGCCGTCGAGCCGCGATCTGGCCCGTGACCTTGACGTCTCGCGCGGCGTCGTCGTCACCGCCTACGAGCAGCTCACCGCCGAGGGCTTCCTGATCGCGCGGCGCGGCGACGGCACCCGCATCGCGCCGCTGGCCCGCCCCGACGAGGAGGCGGCGCCGCCGTCCCGGCCGCCCGCCGCGCCCCGCCCGGTCGAGCCCCGCCCGGAACCGGAGGTCCTGTACGACCTGTCCCTGGGCCGCCCCGACCTGTCGGCGTTCCCCCGCGAGCGCTGGATCGCCGCCGCCCGCGCCGCGCTGCGCACCCTGCCGCACGACGCGCTCGCCTACCCCGACCCGGCAGGCGTCCCGGACCTGCGCGCCGAACTGGCGTCCTACCTCGGCCGGGTGCGCGCCGCGCTCGCCGACGCGGACCGGACAGTGATCATGAGCGGGGTGGCGCACGGCCTGTCGGCCGTGCTCGGACTGCTGCGCGCCGACGGCCACACCACGCTCGCCGTCGAGGACCCGGCGAGCGTCCGCCAGCTGCCGATGCTGGCCGCCGCCGGGGTCCGCCTCGTCCGCATCCCGGTGGACGGCGAGGGCATCGACGTCGCGGCGCTCGCCCGCACCCAGGCGCGCGCCGTCCTCGTGACGCCCGCGCACCAGTACCCGACCGGCGTCGTGCTGTCCCCGGCGCGCCGCGCCGAGCTGATCGCCTGGGCGCGCGACGCGGACGGCGTGATCCTGGAGGACGACTACGACGCCGAGTTCCGCTACGACCGCGACCCGGTCGGCTGCCTCCAGGGCGTCGAGCCCGACAGGGTCGTCCTCCTCGGCTCGGTCAGCAAGTCGCTGGCCCCCGCCCTCCGCCTGGGCTGGGCCGTCGCCCCGCAACCGCTCGCCGAGCGGCTGCGGGAGCACCGCGCCTACACCGACCACGGCGCCCCCGTCCTGGAGCAGTACGCGCTGACAGAGTTCCTGCGCGGCGGGGGCTACGACCGGCATCTGCGCACCATGCGCAGGCGCTACCGCGCCCGGCGGGACGCCCTCGTCGGCGCGCTCACCGAGAATCTGCCCGGCGCCAGGATTCACGGCGTCTCAGCGGGCATCCACCTCTACGTGGAACTGCCGGGCGGATGCGACGAGGACGCGGTGGTGGACCGCGCCGCGCGCTCCGGGGTGGCGGTCGAGGGCGCCCGCGGGATGTGGTCGCCGCGCCGCGCGGACGAGGCGCCCCCCGCGCTCGTCCTGGGCTACGCAGGCCTCACCGAGCCCCGCCTGGTCAAGGCCGCGCAACTGCTGGGACAAGCGGTTGCTCACGGTGATGGGGGGTAGGAACAGCTTCCCCGGTGTAGGAGGTATGCATGAGTCTGGAAGAGGCCGCGCGGCAGTTGAAGATGGCGGGCCACGACGCGCAGGTGGCCTTCGACTGTGTCGGTCTGGGCGACCTCGAACGGGCGCAGGAGCACGCCGTGACGCTCCGGGCCGCGGCCGACGCCGCCGAGGTGGCACTGGCCCAAGCACTGAAGGACATGACCCCGGAAGAAGCCCAAACCGAAGGCGAACGCGCCGTAACGGCCCTAGCCGAAGACTGAGCTGTGCTAGCCCAGGGGGGCGACCCCCTGGAACCCCCGTTGCGAGCCGGGCGATCCTCACGCCACGGTTTCGGTTCTCGTGCCCGTGCGGGTTTGTTGCGTGGCGCTGCGGTCGCCCGGCTCGGCGGGTCGGGCGGCCTCCAGGCGCTAGAGCGCCTTCCGGCCGCCCAACCCGCGCCCTCGCTCAGGCCCACTCCAAGAGCGCCAATCACGCCATGGGGCGTTCCATCGCTGGGGCGTCGGGGCGGGCGCCTGGGAGTGGTGTCGGGTTGAAGCCCTTTGCCGTGGCGAAGACGACCAGGACCAGCAAGGTCGGGATGATGAAGGCTAGGCGCAGGCCGTGGTCGGCGCTCAGCGGGGCGATGGCGCCCACCACCGCGGCTCCGAGGACGAAGCCCACGTAGTTGAAGATGTTCACGCGGGAGACGGCGACGCCGAGGCCGGTCGGGTCGACCCGTCCGGCGGCGGAGAACGACACCGGGGCGATCACGCTCAGGCCGAGGCCGGCGAGCGCGAACGCGGCGATCGCGAAGGCCGCGTTCGGGGCGGCGACCACGCCGGCCATGCCGAGGATGCCGACCACGCCGCCGATCCGCACCACCCGGACGGCGCCGGAGCGGCGGACGGCGAGGTCGGCGACGGTGCGGCTGACGACCATGGTGACCTGGTAGGCGACGTAGCCGAGCGGGGCGACCCAGTCGCTCGCGGACAGCTCGTCGTCCAGGTACTTGGCGCCGTAGCTGGAGATCGCCGAGTCGGCCAGGTAGGCGACGGCCATCGCGGCGCCCACGACCAGGATCGGCCGCCACGGGACGCTGCGCCCGGCGGCCTTGAGCTCCTCGGCGGTGGGGCCGTCCCCCTCCTCGGCGCGGCGGTAGAGGCGGCCGCCGGTGGCGAGCGAGGCGGCGATGCCGACGGCGGCGGCGATGGCGAAGCCGGTGAACAGCGACAGGTCCAGCTTGTTGGCGAGGGACGCCCACAGGCCGCCGAGGATCCCCGCGACGCTCCAGACCGCGTAGAACCCGGTGATCAGGCTGATCCCGTAGCGGCGTTCGACGGCGATCGCCTGCGCGTTCATCGACGCGTCCACCGCGCCGACGAACAGGCCGAAGGCGGCGACCGTGATGTACAGGGCGAGGTCGTTGTCGCCCGTGAGGCCGATCAGGGCGATCGTGACGGCCACGGCGGGCTGGGAGAACCGCAGCACCGGGCCGCTGCCGAGCCGCTGGAACAGCGCGCCGGAGGCGACGCTCCCCACGCCCGCGACCAGCGGCACCATGAGCAGCACCAGCGACAGCGTGGCGTCGCTGAGGTCGTGCGCCTCCTGCATCTTGGGGACCTGCGTCACCAGTGAGGCGAAGCAGAGCCCCTGGACGGCGAACGCCGTGTACGCGGCGAACCGGGCCCTGCGGTCCCGGGCGGTGGTGCCCTCGCTCATGCGCCCCGACCTCTCTGGCTGCGCACCGTAAGAAGACGCAATGTGAAGAAGATTCGCGTCAGCGTAGGGACAGGGTACGCCCCAGGTCAATGGGCGGGAAGCGTCAGTCGATGAGGCGCCGCCGCATGCCCCGCACGGCGATCATCCACATCAGCGCGGCGAACGCCACCAGCCCGGCCAGGTGCCCGAGGTCGGCGAGCGGGTGCAGGCCGAACACCGCGTCCCTGACCAGCTGCACGCAGTGGTACAGCGGGTTGAGGTAGGAGACCTTCTGCGCCCAGCCGGGCAGCGCGTCGACCGGGAAGAATGTCCCGGCGATCAGGAACAGCGGCGTCACCACGCCGGTGATCACGTAGTCGAACGAGTTGATCGACGGCACCACCGACGACGTCCACATGCCGAACAGGCCGAAGCCGAGCGCGGTGAAGAACGTCACGAACGGCACCAGCAGCATCCCGAAGGAGGGGTCGAGGCCGAAGAACAGCGCCACGACGAGCGGCGTGCACGAGTACACCGCCGACTTGGCCGCGATCCACAGCGCCTCGGCCGTCACCAGCTCGTGCACGTCCACGGGCGCGGCGAGCATCGCGTCGTAGGTGTGCTGGAACACGCGCCTGATGTAGCCGTTGAACATCCCCGGGAACACCGAGGTGAACAGCGCCGCCGTCCCGACGACGCCCGTCGCGACGAAGTCCAGGTAGCGGTAGTCGCCGATCATCGCGACCATCGAGCCGAACCCGTAGCCGAAGGCCAGCAGGAAGAACGTCGGCTCCACCATCGAGGCGAACGACGTCGACTTCCAGTACCTCTTGAAGAGGGCCAGCTCGTGCCGCCAGATCCCGCGGACCGGGGCCGTCTCGAACCGGCGCAGCCGCGGCGCCCGCACCGCCTCGGCCGTCTCCTCCTGGACGGTCACTCCACACGCTCCCCGGTCAGCACGACGAACACGTCCTCGAGGTTGGAGGCGCGGCGGACGCCGTCCGGGCCGAGATCGTCCTCCAGCGAGGGCGGGATGGCCTCGGCCTTCAGCACCGACACCGACGGCCCGGTCCGGCGGGTGGGCAGCCCGGCCGCCCTCGCCAGCCGCTCGACCTCCGCCAGCCGGTCCGGCGGCCCGTAGTGCTCGACGACCTGCCCGCCCGCGTACTCGGCGACCAGCGCCGACGGCGTGCCCCGCGCGATGACGCGGCCGTGCGACATCAGCGCGCACTCGTCGGCGAGGCGCTCGGCCTCCTCGATGTAGTGCGTCGACATCAGCACGGTCGTGCCGCCGGCGCGCAGCCCGTCGATCAGCCCCCACAGCTCGGCCCGCACCTGCGGGTCGAGGCCCACGGTCGGCTCGTCCAGCAGGACGAGCGCGGGCCGGTGCACCAGCCCCCGCGCGATCAGCAGCCGCCGCCGCATGCCGCCGGACAGGTCGTCCACCTTGGTCAGCTGCCGCTCGGTGAGGTGCGCGATCGCCAGCGCGTCGTCGACCGCCTTGCGCCGCTCCTTGCGCGGCACCCGGTACAGGTGGGCGAACACCTCCAGGTTCTCGCGCGCGGTCAGCTCCTCGTCGAGGTTGTCCTGCTGCGGGACGACGCCCATCACGGCCCGCGCGCGCTTGGACTCCCGGGGGACGTCGAAACCGAGCACGCGGATGGCGCCCTCGTCGGCGATCGCCTGCGCGGTCAGCATCTTCATCGTCGTCGACTTGCCGGCGCCGTTCGGGCCGAGCAGCCCCAGGCAGACCCCGGCGGGAACGTCCAGGTCGAGCCCGTCGACGGCGGTGAAGTCGCCGAACCGCTTCACGACGCCGCGGAGGCTGATCGCCGGCGCGGCGGCGCCCTCGCGGTCGGCCGCGTCCGCGGTCGGCCCGGTCCGGGCACGATGCAAGGTCATACCCCTCACACTAGGTACGGCGAGGGACGAATCCCCACCGGTTTTCCCGCGGGGCCGTCCCCGGCGGCGGCTACCCTCTTCCTTGTGGACGTCCCCCATCGCCCGGCGGCCGAGAAGGTCACCAACGTGCGCGACCTGCGCGCGTCCGACGCCGACCGGGAACGCGTCGCCGCCGTCCTGGGCGAGGCCCTCGCGGACGGGCGGCTCACCATCGAGGAGCACTCCGAGCGCACCTCCCGCGCCTACGCCGCCCGCACCCTGGGCGAGCTGACCGGGCTCACCGGCGACCTCAGCCCCGAGGAGGCGCAGCCCATCCTCGTGGACGACCGCCCGGTCTCGGTCTTCTTCGGCCGCACCCGCCGCGACGGGCGCTGGGTCGTCCCGGTCAAGCTCCCGCTCCTCGCCCTGTTCGGGACGGTCGAGCTCGACCTGCGCGAGGCCGTCCTCCAGCGCCGCCACATCGTGGTCGACTCGCTGGTGCTCGGCGGCCGGATCCGGCTCCTCGTCCCCGAGGGCGTCCGCGTGGACGTCACGGGGCGCACCATCCTCAGCACCCGCGACCTGCGGGCCCGCCCCGCGGACGAGGGCCCCACCATCGAGGTGAGCGGCACCATGATCTTCGGTTCGGTGCGGGCGCGCGCCCCCAGGCTCCCGCTGCGCACCCGCGTCCGCAACCGCCTCAACCGCGGCCGGTAGGGCCGCGGCCTACACCGCCGTGTCGAAGTTGATCGCGCTGTAGGCGCGCAGCTTGCTCAGCTGGTGCTCGCTGGAGACCGTCCGGATGGTGCCGCTGCGCGACCGCATGACCAGCGAGTGCGTGACCGCCGTGCCCTTGCTGTAGCGGACGCCGTCGACCAGCTCGCCGTCGGTGATGCCGGTGGCGGCGAAGAACACGTCGTCGGAGGTCACCAGGTCGTCGGTGGTGAGGACCCTGCCCAGCTCGTGGCCGGCGTCGGCCGCCTTCTGCCGCTCCTCGTCGTCCTGCGGCCACAGCCGGCCCTGGATCACCCCGCCGAGCGCCTTGATCGCGCACGCGGCGATGATGCCCTCCGGGGTGCCGCCGATGCCGAGCAGCAGGTCGACGCCGGTCCCCGGCCGGGACGCCATGATCGCGCCGGCCACGTCGCCGTCCATGATGAACTTGATCCGCGCCCCGGCCTCCCGGACCTCCTTGACGATGCCCTCGTGGCGCGGCCGGTCCAGGATGCAGACCGTCACGTCGTGCGGCGAGGAGCCCTTGGCGCGGGCGATGGCGCGGATGTTGTCGGCGATCGGGCGCTCGATGTCGACGACGTCCGCCGCCTCCGGGCCCGTCACCAGCTTCTCCATGTAGAACACCGCGGACGGGTCGAACATCGACCCCCGCGGCGCCACCGACAGCACCGCGATGGCGTTGTTCATGCCGAGCGCGGTCAGCCGGGTCCCGTCCACCGGGTCCACCGCGACGTCGCACTCGGCGCCGGAGCCGTCCCCGACCTCCTCGCCGTTGAACAGCATCGGCGCGTTGTCCTTCTCGCCCTCGCCGATCACGACGACGCCCCGCATGGAGACCGTGTTGATCAGCTGGCGCATCGCGTTCACGGCGGCCCCGTCGGCGCCGTTCTTGTCGCCCCGCCCGACCCAGCGGGCCGCGGCCATGGCGGCGGCCTCGGTCACCCGGACCAGTTCCATCGCGAGGTTGCGGTCCGGCGCCGCCGGCTCGGTGGCGAGGGGGGAGGAAACGGTGGTCTCATCGGACATGCGGGGCAGCCCCTTCGGTCGGTGGTGCCTCGGATTCTCCGTGGACCGGATGGCAAGCCACAAATTGGACCAGACCAGCCGGGCCGCGGACATCCGGGCACGGATGGAAGCGGTATCCGGGCACGGTCGACGGGTACGGTGCGGAGCCGTGAATCCACTACGGCACGGACAAGGGATCGTTTCCCCCTGGGAGAGGGCGTAATCTCAGGCGTCATGAGCAGCGACATCGACGTCCCGTCCGGCGGGGTGACACAGAACGGGGGCGCGCGGCCCGCGGCTGTCCCCACGCGGACCTCCGACCGCGGGGCCGCCACGCGCGGCGCACTGCTGGCCGCGGCCAGGGACGTCTTCTGCGAGTCCGGCTTCGCCCAGGCCGCGGTGACCGACATCGTCGCCAAGGCCGGCGCCAGCGTGGGCAGCCTCTACCACCACTTCAACGGCAAGGCCGACCTGTACCTGACGCTGTTCGAGGACTTCCAGGGACGCCAGCAGGAACGCACCCGCGAGGCGATCAGCGCCGTCCGGGAGGCGGGCGAGACCGACCCCATGCGGCAGTTCATCGCCGGCGCGGGCGCCTACCTCAACGGATGCCTGGACGAGCGGGACGTCGCCCGGCTGTTCATCTCCGGCGACGGCCCCCCGGGGTTCGACCGGGTCATGCGCCAGCGCCTGAACAAGTGGGCCCGCCGCAACGCGGCCCTGTTCCACACCGCCGACGGCGGCGTGGACGAGGCCCTGGTCACGGTGCTGACCGGCGCGATGGCGGGCGCGGTGTCGGAGATCTCACTGCTGGACGACGAGGACGCCGCCCGCCGGCTCGCCGACAAGATCATGGCCATCGTCGGCACGATCAGGAACCCCGGTACGGAGCAGCGCTGAGGGTGCGGGATCCTGGAGGGGTGACCGACAAGACCCCATCCTCCGCCCCGGACGCCGAGGCCGCCCGGCCCGAGCCGGACGCGCCCGCCGAACGCCCCGGCGCGGACGCGCCGGCGGAGCGGCCCGGGACGGACGAGGCCGCGGAACGGCCCGGCGACGGCTCCTCCGAGGAGCCGCGCGGGACGGGCGCGCCGGCCGGCCGGCCCGTGGTCGAGGTGAGCCCCGGCGTGTACAAGCGGCTGACCACGGGGCTCGGCGGCTTCACCATGGCGATGGGCGCCTGCCTGCTGCTCGTGCTGGCGATCTACGTCATCACGCCGCGCAGCGACAAGGAGGTCCTGCCGACCGTCGACTACGGCTCGCAGCTGTGGGCGATGCGCAACGACGCGCCCTACACCGTCTACGCCCCGGAGGGGCTCCCCATCCACTGGCGGCCCAACAGCTCGCGGGTGCACGGCCTGGGCTCCGGCGGCAAGGACCCCGTCGCCTGGCACCTCGGCTTCGTGACGCCGAGCGAGCAGTACGCGGCGCTTGAGCAGAGCAACGAGAAGGCGTCGGAGTTCGTCCCGCGCATGGCCAACAGCAGCCAGCCGGTCGGGACGCAGCAGGTGAACGGCGTCGCCTGGACCAAGTACCACCGCAAGGACAAGAAGGCGAACACCCTCGCCCGGACGCTCCCGAACGGGGTGAGCCTCGTCGTCACCGGCACCGCGTCCTACGCGGAGCTGGCGGTCCTGGCCGGGTCGCTCAAGGAGCAGGCGAAGACCGGCGGACCTCCCCCTCCGGCGACGGCCACGCCGGCGTCCTGACCCCTAGAACGGGGCGGCGGCGTCGCCGTTGTCGGGCCGTTCGAGGGCCGCGGCCAGCCTGGCGCGGGCGCCCTCCAGCCACTCCTCGCAGACGGCGGCGAGCCTCTCGCCCCGCTCCCACAGGCCGAGCGACTCCTCCAGCGTCAGGCCGCCGGCCTCCAGCCGCTTGACGACCTCGGCCAGCTCGTCCCGTGCCTGCTCGTACGACGGCTTCTCCGCCGTCCCCTTCTCGTCCGCCACCGGCCCACCCTCTCATCCCCGGGGAGACGGCCCGTCCCCCGGTCGGCATCCACGGTTCACTCCCGCCCGGTCACGGTCACGCCGAGCCGCCCGTCGGCCAGCCGCACGTGGAGGCGCTCGCCGTCCTTGACCCCCGCCGACTCGCGCACGACCGACGCGTCCTCCCGCTGGACGATCGCGTACCCGCGCTCCAGCGTCGCGGCGGGGGAGAGGGCGAGCAGCCGGGCGCGGGTGTGCCCCAGCTCGTCCTCGGCCCGGTCCAGCGCGCCCGACAGGCACCGCCGGGTCCGGTCGCGCAGCGCCGCGACCTGCTCGGCCTGCCGCTCGATCTCCCGCACGGGGTCGGCCAGCGCGGGCCGCGAGCGCACCGACCGCAGCCAGGCCAGCTCCCGCTCCACCGCGCCGGACAGGCACCGCCGCCCCCGGTCGCGCAACTGCCGGACGAGCTGGAGCTGCTCCCGCACGTCCGGCACGGTCTTCTTCGCGGCGTCGGTCGGGGTGGAGGCGCGGACGTCGGCGACCAGGTCCAGCAGCGGGCTGTCCTGCTCGTGCCCGATCGCGCTGACCACCGGGGTGCGGGCGGCGGCGACCGCCCGGACGAGGGCCTCGTCGGAGAACGGCAGCAGGTCTTCCATCGCGCCGCCGCCGCGCGCGATGATGATCACATCGATCTCGGGATCGGCGTCCAGCGCGCGCAGCGCCTCCATGACCTCGCCGACCGCGTACGAGCCCTGCACCGCGGTGTTCTCGACCCGGAACGCCACCGCCGGCCACCGCCGCCGCGCGTTCTGCAGGACGTCGTGCTCGGCGTCGGAGTCGCGCCCGCAGATCAGCCCGATCCGGCCGGGCAGGAACGGCAGCGGGCGCTTGCGCTCGGGCCGGAACAGCCCCTCGGAGGCCAGCACCCGCTTGAGCCGCTCCAGCCGGGCCAGCAGCTCGCCGACGCCGACCGGCCTGATCTCCAGCACGCTGAGCGAGAACGTCCCGCGGTTGATCCAGAAGTCGGGCTTGGCGTGCACGACGACGCGGGCCCCGTCGGTGACCGCCGGTCCGGCGGCCTCGAACACCGCGCGCGGGCCGACGACCCGCACCGACATGTTCGCCACCGGGTCGCGGAGCGTCATGTAGACCGTCCCGCCGCGGGCGTTGAGGTCGGTGATCTGGCCCTCCACCCAGATCCGGCCGAGCCTGCCGATCCACCCGCTGACCGCCTGCAGGACGGTCCGCACCGGAACCGGGGACTCGGCCGTGGTCTCCATCGCCATGCAGGCAGCCTACGGCGCGGGCCGCGCCGCCGTTCCGCCCGCCGCTCCCACCGCCAGAATCCATTTGACCGAAGAGACACGTCCCCGGCCACAGAACATTAGTCAAGCTAACTTAGACTAGCTAAGTAATTTCGAGGAGAGACCGTGACCGCATCCGAACGCGAGCTCGCCGAGCGGCTCAACCGGTGCCTGCGCCACGTCGTGCTGATGCTCCGGCGGGTCAGCGCCGACCAGCCGATCACCAGCCAGCAGCTGTCCGTGCTCGGCTCCCTGGAGCACGGGTCGCGGCGGATGACCGAGCTGGCGGCCGAGCACGGCGTCCGGCTGCCGACCATGACGGCGCAGATCAACCGGCTCGAACGCGACGGGCTCGTGGCGCGCGGCCGGAACGGCGCCGACGCCCGCGTCGTCACCGCCTCGCTCACCGGGGCGGGACGCGACCGGCTGGCCGCCGGTCGCGCGCGCCGGATCGGCTTCCTCGCCGAGCGGTTCGCGGAGCTGACGGACGAGGAGCGCGCGGCCGTGGCCGCGGCGCTGCCCGCCCTCGACAAGCTCTTCGGCGGGCCCTGAACCCGTACACGGAGGTACCCATGCACGCGAAGCCTTCGGCGAACCTGGACGCCACGCCGAGCCAGGTCTCGCCGCACCAAGCTGATCCGCCGATATCAGCGTCAGCGAATGCTCAGTCTGCCGCCGTCCGCTGACGGGAACGGAAGAAGCCCTCGGGAGTTTCCTCGAGGGCTTCTTCCGTTCCCTGCTGCCTGGCGGGCCGGTCAGTTCAGGCCGTTGAGCTTGGCGATGCGGCGCTCGTACATGCGGATGACGTCCTCGCGGCCGGCGTGCTTGCGCTCGTACTCGCGCAGGAGCTTCACCTGGTCGGCGGACAGCCCGCGCAGACGCGCGCGCAGCTGCGGCAGCGTGGCGCTGTCGTAGTCGGGGACCGGGAGGTCCTCGGCGATGTGCTCGGCCTCCGCCTGCGCGGCGGGCTTGGCCTCCGGCTTCGGCTCGAACGCCGCCTCGTCGACCTTCTTCTCCGGGGCCTCGCCCTCCTCGGCCTTGCCCTTCGCGGCCTCGGCCGGCTTTGGCTCGGGCTTGGCGGGCCCGGGCTCGGCGGCCTTCGGGCTCGGGGCGGGCTCGGCCTGCGGCGCGGGCTCCGGCTTCGGCTCGGACGGCACCGGCTTCGGCGCGGGCTGGGCGACCGGACCGGCCGCGCCCTCCGCCTTGGCGTGGTGCCTGCCCAGCGCGCCCGGCTTGGCGGGCTTCGGCGGCGGTCCGGGGCGGGCGTGCTTCGGCGTGTGGCGCGTCCCGCCGCCGGGCTTGCCGACCGAGATCTCCTCGGTGGCGGTGCCCCCGGCGGCCGTGCTCGTGGCGGCCGCGCGCGAGGCGGCCGTCCTGGTGCGGCGTGCGGGCACCGGCTCGGGCTCGGCCTCGGGCTCCTCACCGCGGACGCGCTCGGCGACCAGCCCGACGACCTTCCCGGCCGTGTGCTGGACGTCGTCGCGGAGCCGGCCGATCACCGGCTTCACACCGCCGCCCTCGGTGATCTCCTTGTAGTCCCTGGTCACCCGGTCGGTGAGCAGCAGCGCCCGGCCGACGCCGAACATGGCCAGCCGGACGGCGTGCAGCGGGAGATCCCGGACCTGTTCCCCCAGGTTGTCGCGGACCTGCTCACTGAGGCGGCGCGGCGATTTCCTCATCGGATGTTCCTCTTCCTGCCTCGTCTCCGTCCCCACTCACTCTGCCCCATCGGTGCAACCCTGGTCACGCGGGGTGAATGGAATTCTGGCAAAGCGTGCCGTGGAGTCGGTCACAGCCCCGCCCCTCGTACGATGGAGCCATGACCTCCACCCAGCGCCGTGTCCTGCTCGCCAAGCCGCGTGGTTACTGCGCGGGCGTCGACCGGGCCGTGCAGACGGTCGAGATCGCCCTGGAGAAGTACGGGGCCCCGATCTACGTCCGCAAGCAGATCGTCCACAACGTGCACGTCGTGAAGACGCTGGAGGAGCGTGGCGCGATCTTCGTGGACGAGACCGAGGAGGTCCCCGAGGGCTCCATCGTGGTGTTCTCCGCCCACGGCGTGGCGCCCGTCGTGCACCAGGAGGCCGCGGGCCTGAACCTGCGCACCATCGACGCGACCTGCCCGCTGGTGACCAAGGTCCACAAGGAGGCGGTCCGCTTCGCCGCCCAGGACTACGACATCCTGCTGATCGGCCACGAGGGCCACGAGGAGGTCATCGGCACCACCGGCGAGGCCCCCGACCACATCCACCTCGTCGACGGCCCCGGCGACGTCGCCAACGTGCGCGTCCGCGACCCCGAGAAGGTCGCGTGGCTGTCGCAGACCACGCTGTCGGTGGACGAGACCGTCGCCACCGTCGAGAAGCTCCGCGAGCGGTTCCCCAAGCTGATGGACCCGCCGTCCGACGACATCTGCTACGCCACCCAGAACCGGCAGGTCGCGGTCAAGGAGATGGCGGCGCAGGCCGACCTCGTCATCGTGGTGGGGTCGACCAACTCCTCCAACTCCGTCCGGCTGGTCGAGGTCGCCAAGGAGCACGGCGCCGACGCCGCCTACCTCGTCGACTACGCCGAGCACATCGACCCGGCCTGGCTGGAGGGCGTCACCACCGTGGGCGTCACGAGCGGCGCGTCCGTCCCGGACGAGCTGGTCCAGGGGGTCCTGGCGTGGCTCGCCGAGCGCGGCTACGGCGAGGCCGAGGAGATCGAGTCCGTTCCGGAGCACATGCGCTTCTCCCTGCCGAAGGAGCTCCGCAAGGATCTGCGCATCACGCCCGTCTAGTCCCGCCGGGACGAGCGCCCGGCGGGACGTCCCGCCGGGCCCGCGGGCGTCAGCGGCCGGAGTCCGGCGCCGGAAGGTCGAGCAGGAAGCTCCTGAGCGCCTCGCCGATCTCGTCCGGCGAGTCCTCCTGCAGGTAGTGGACGCCCTTGACGGTCACTTCCCGCTGGTTGGGGAAGGTACGGGCGAACTCGGCCGCCCGGCCGACGAGCAGGGCGCCGGGTTCGGCCGCGACGAACAGCTTGGGAACGGGAGTTTCGGCGAGCCAGCGGCCGTAGGCCTCCACGATCTCGGCCACGTCCTCCGGAGTGCCGTCGATCGGGAGCTCGCGGGCGAAGGCCAGCGTGGGAAGGCGCGACTCGGGCGTGCGGAACGGGGCGCGGTAGGCGTCCATCTCCTCCTCGGTCAGGACGCGCACGACGCTGCGGGGCAGCACCGTCTCGACGAAGAAGTTCTCCTCGAGCACCAGCTTCTCGCCCCGCTCGGACCGCATGGCGCGGAACAGCTCCTCCCGGCCCGGCGGGAAGTCCGTCCACAGGCGCGGCTGGACGATGGCCTCCATGTAGGCGATGGCCTTGACCCGGCCGGGGTTGCGGGCGGCCCAGTGGAAGCCGAGCGCCGATCCCCAGTCGTGCAGGACGAGGGTGACGTCCGTGGTCAGCCCCATGGCGTCGAACCAGGCGTCCAGATGGCGCGCGTGGTCGGTGAAGCGGTACGCGGGCGCCGGGCCTGAGCGCCCCATGCCGACGAGGTCGGGCGCGAGGCACCGGCCGAGGTCCGACACGTGGGGGATGACGTTCCGCCACAGATAGGACGAGGTCGGGTTGCCGTGCAGGAAGACGACGGGGTCGCCGGAGCCGGATTCGGTGTGGTGCATTTCGGTGCCGAGCACGGGTGTCATGGGCACGGGGTTCTCCTGGTCATCTCAGGACCGTCGTGAAGACGACGTCCTTGAAGCGGTGCAGCGGTTCGGGGGTGCGCTCGACCTTCATGCGCAGGATCGCGCCCTGCCATGAGGCCAGCAGGAAGTCGGCCAGGTCCGGGGCGGGGACCGTGAGGGTGATCCGCCCCTGCGCCGCCGCCTCTTCGAGGCAGTGGACGAACGGCGCCCGCCACTCGGCGAAGATCTCGGCGAGCCGCGTCCGGATGGCCTCGCTGTGCTCGGCCGACTCCAGGCTCAGGTTCCCGACCAGGCAGCCGTGCCGCCATCCCCGGGCCTCCAGCCGGTCGGTGATCGCGTCGAAGTAGCCGCGGAGCCGCTCGACCGGGTCCCGCTCGGCGCCGAGCGTCTCGGCGGTGAGCGACCGCACGTCCGCGAAGTAGCGGTCGAGGATCTCCAGGCCGAACGCCTCCTTGGAGGCGAAGTGGTTCGTGAACGACCCCTGCGGCACCGAGGCCGCGGAGGTGATCTCCCGGACGCCGGCGGCCGTGAACCCGCGCCGCCGGACCACCTCGAGACCCGCGTCGAGGATCTGCTCCTTGTTCGATGGTCTGGCCATGGTGAGCAATATGTACGAACGTATTGAGTTCGTCAAGCCAGGTCACGGCACTGGGCGTTGCGGAACTCTTCTCAGCCGCGGCCCGGCCGGCCGGGTCAGTCGTCCTCGTCGTGGGGGAGGCGGCGCCGGTCCCGGTCCGGGGCGGGGGTCTCGTCCCACCGGACGGGGTTCTCGTTCTCCTCCTTCTCGAAGAGCCGGACCCCGACCAGCTTGTCGTGCAGCTCCCGCGCGTTCGTCATGACGCCGCGGGCCAGGCAGATCACGACCACGAGCAGCGTCCCGAAGAACAGCCACGGCGCGGTGGCGGCGAGCGCGGTGAACACGCCCACGGTGACGGCGCGCAGCAGCGAGCCGCCGCCGAGGGCGGTGGTGAACACGACCGTGAGCGTGGCGGCGAGGAACACCAGCGGCGGGCTGACGACGAGCGTGAGCAGGTCGGCGGGACGCGTCGCGAACGCGGCGAGCGCGCAGCCGATCGCGAACCCGGCGCCGGCGAGCAGCGGCACGTCGAACCACCGCGACAGCAGCCCGCACAGCACCCCGGCGGCGAACATGACCACGATGCCGCCGCGCCCGGTGAGCGTGACCGGGCCCGGCGAGTCCGACCGGGGCGGACCGCCGCGCCGCCGCCGCGCCGGACGCTCCGGGGACGGCGAGGCGCCGCCCGGCGCGTCGCGTACCGTCGATGAACTCATCGCCACCTCTTCCCCGTGGGAGGCGGACCCCCCACACGCCCCGGCCCGCTCCGGTCACGGACGTTCCGCGGATCGCCCTGCTCGGGGACGTGCCCGCCGAGGCCCGCCGCTCCCGCGGCGGGACCGCGCAGGGTCTGCTCCCGATCAGGCAGATGGTCCTCGTCGTCGAAAAGTTCGTCGTATGCGGTCAGTTCGGCCGCGGAGAGGGCGCGGGGGCTCTCCTCGACAGGATGGGGGCTTTCCAGGCCGTCGTCCACCACTCCAAGCTCGTTCAGCTTGCGCGCGCTGACCAGGACGCGCGTCTCCAGGGACCCGACCGTCCGGTTGTAGGACTTGATCGCCCCGGTCAGCGCGCGGCCGAGCTCGTCGACGTGCTGCCCCATCGTCCCCAGCCGCTCGTACAGCTCCTTGCCCAGCTCGAAGACGGCGCGGGCGTTGCGCGAGAGGGCCGCCTGCTGCCAGGCATAGGACGCCGTCCGCAGCATCGTGACGAGCGTGGTCGGCGTGGCGATGTGCACCCGCCGCCTCATCGCGTACTCCAGCAGGCCGGGGTCGCGCTCCAGGGCGGGCGCCAGGAACGCCTCGCCCGGGATGAACAGCACGACGAACTCCGGCGCCGGGCTGAACGCCTGCCAGTACGACTTCGCCGACAGGCGGTCGACATGGTCGCGCAGGTGCCGCGCGTGCGCGTCCAGCCGTACGGGGTCGCCGCTCTCGGCGGCCTGCAGGTAGGCGGCCAGCGAGACCTTGGAGTCGACGACGATGTTCTTGCCGCCGACCAGCCGCACGACCATGTCGGGGCGGACCGTGCCGTCGGCCGTCACCGAACTGGCCTGCTCGTCGAAGTCGCAGTGGTGCGTCATCCCGGCCAGCTCCACGACGCGGCGGAGCTGGAGCTCGCCCCAGCGCCCCCTGGCCTCGGGCCGCTGCAGCGCCCGGACGAGCGACTGCGTCTCGCGCCGGAGCTGGTCGGAGCTCTGCCGGACGAAGTCGACCTGCTTGGCCAGCATGGCGTGCGACTCGCGGCGGCCCGTCTCCACCTCGCGGAGCTGCTCCTCCACCTTGGCGAGCGTCTCCTTGAGCGGCGCGACCAGGTGCTCGACGGCCTGCTGCCGCCGCTGCAGCTCCCCGGCGGCCTCGACGCCCGCCGCCTTGAGCCGCGCGTCAGCCAGCTCCAGGAACCGCTGGTTGCTGGCGTCCAGGGCCTTCGCCGACAGGTTCTCGAAGTGCTCGGCCATCCGCTCCTCGGCGTAGGCGAGCTTCTCCTCGGCCGCCCGCGCCCGCGCGATCAGCGCGCCCTGCCGGCCCGTCGCGAGCGCGTACCCGGCGACGGCGCCGAAGACGGCGCCGACGAGGAGTCCGGCGAACAGCGCGAGGTCCATCCGTTCATCGTGGCAGCGCGCCCGCGATCGGCGACCGCGACGCGCCGGGATGCCCCGCGTCACCGGACATTTGGCCCAGTGTTCACCAAGGGGAGGCCGTGCGGAGGTTCCGGGCAGCCCGAGGGGTCCGCGCGCGCCATAAACTTGACCGCCGTGAGCCTCTCCATCGGAATCGTCGGGCTGCCCAACGTCGGCAAGTCGACCCTCTTCAACGCGCTGACCAAGAACGACGCGCTGGCCGCCAACTACCCGTTCGCGACCATCGACCCCAACGTCGGCGTGGTCGGCGTGCCCGACCACCGGCTGACCGTGCTCGCCGAGGTGTTCGGCTCGCAGAAGATCATTCCGGCGACGATGGAGTTCGTCGACATCGCGGGCATCGTCAAGGGCGCGTCCGAGGGGCAGGGGCTCGGCAACAAGTTCCTCGCCAACATCCGGGAGACCAACGCGATCTGCCAGGTCATCCGGGCGTTCGAGGACCCGGACGTCACGCACGTGGACGGCGACGTCGTCCCGTCCCGCGACATCGAGACGATCAACACCGAGCTGATCCTGGCCGACCTCCAGACGATCGAGAGGGCGCTGCCGCGCCTCGACAAGGAGGCCCGGACCAAGAAGGACAAGGACAAGCTCGCCGTCGTCGAGGCCGTCAACGCCGCGCAGAAGCTCCTGAACGACGGCGTCACGCTGTTCGCGGGCGCCGAGCAGGCCGGAGTCGACCTCGCCCTCCTGCGCGAGCTGCACCTGCTCACCGCCAAGCCGTTCCTCTACGTCTTCAACCTGGACGAGAGCGAGCTGACCGACGAGGCCCTGCGCGAGCGCCTGCGCACCCTGGTCGCCCCCGCCGAGGCGATCTTCCTGGACGCCAAGATCGAGGCGGAGCTGATCGAGCTGCCCGACGACGAGGCGCTCGAACTGCTGCAGGGGATGGGGCAGGAGGAGTCCGGCCTGTCGCAGCTCGTCCGGATCGGGTTCGCGACCCTCGGCCTCCAGACCTATCTGACGGCGGGGCCCAAGGAGGCGCGCGCCTGGACGATCCGCAAGGGCGCCACCGCGCCGGAGGCCGCCGGCGTCATCCACACCGACTTCCAGCGCGGCTTCATCAAGGCCGAGATCGTCTCCTTCGACGACCTGACCGCGGCCGGCTCGATGGCCGCCGCCCGTACGGCCGGCAAGGTCCGCATGGAGGGCAAGGACTACGTCATGCAGGACGGCGACGTCGTGGAGTTCCGCTTCAACGTCTGACGATGATGCCGTAGGCGAGCGGTGGGGCCGCGGCCGGCCAGGGTTCCGGCGCGGCCGTGTCGGGCGGCGCCCCATGTGATTTTGGCGACACGCGAGGCCGTTCGGGCCCCTGTGCTCTGTGAGCTGCGTGTTTTGGCGTTGAGTGTCGTAAATATAACGCTATGTCCCATATTTTCGGGAAGCGGATTGCGGTCGCCGACGCCATCCCGTGACCAAGCAACTCCCCGAGGCGCCGCGCTTGTCCGGTACCGGGGCCGGCGCGCCGTTCGGAGGCCCGGATAGGGGAACGTCACCGTTTGGCAATCTTCCCCGTTCCTGCTGAGGTGGATTGCATTATCCACAACCGCGTGCCGGGGCTGTGCTTCGCCGGGATGCGCTGGAACAATTGACGCCCGTGGTTACCCTGGGCCCGAGGTGGGTTCAGAAAAGCCACCGGACATGACCAGCACACAGGACCGCGCCGACCGGGGGCGAGGCGCGAGCGGAGGCAGGATGGCTCGCAGGTCGGCCGTGGGACGCGGCCGTGACACCGCCGTCGTCGACGAGACCGCGGCGCCCGGCCGGGCGCTCGCGTCGTCCGCCGACCCGTGGGACCTGCCCGACCACGGCCGCGGGTCCGGAGGCGGCGGCTCGCGCGGCGGCGGCCGCTGGGGCGGCTCCGGCGGGCGCTGGTGGGTCTGGGTCGGCCGCGCCGTGCTGTGGGCGCTGATCATCGTCATCCTCGTCAACGGCGTCCGCGCCCCGTTCGAGCGGTTCACCTCCGCCGAGAAGGCCGGCGGCGCGGGCACCCCGTCCAAGCCCCCGAAGAACGCCGGGTTCCCGAGCAGCGCCGCGGGCGCGTTCGCCCTCCAGTTCGCCAACGTCTACCTCAACTACGACCAGAAGACCGCACCCGCCCGCGAGGCGCAGCTGAAGACCTTCCTGCCCGACGGCGCCGACGCCCAGTACGGGTGGAACGGCGTGGGCAAGATGCAGGTGCAGTCCGTCCAGGTCGCCGGCGTCGACGCCCGCGACGCCAACAACGCCACCGTGACGCTCCTGGCCCGCACCGCCGACCGCTGGCTCCGCCTCGCCGTCCCGGTGTACGCCGACCGGAGCGGCTCGCTGGTCGTCTCCGCCCGTCCCGCCCTGCTCCCCCCTCCGACCAAGGCGCAGCTTCCCCAGGACGGCGTCCAGGACCGCGACACGGCCCTCGAGACCGAGCTCCAGCCCTTCCTCGGCACCTTCTTCCAGGAGTACGCGACCGGCAACCAGGCGGCCCTGTCCCGCTTCTCCAACGGGACGACCATCGCCGGCCTGGCCAACTCCGTCACCTTCGTCCAGGTCAAGGAGGTCGTCGCGCCGAAGGGGCCCGGGGGCTCGCGCACCGTCACCGCGACCGTGGTGTGGCAGCCCGCCGGGGGCGGCGGCGGCGAGCTCGAGCAGAGCTACCAGATCGCCATGGTGAAGAAGGGAACGACCTGGCTCGTCCAGGACATTCGCGGCACCACGCAACCGAGCGCATCATGAGAGGCCGCGAGGTGAACACGACGAACCCCCAGCCCGACCGCCGACCAGGGAAGGTAGCCGATTCGATGTCGCAGCACGTCATGGCGCCGATTCCGCACGAAAACCCCGCGGCCGGCGAACTCGGGCCCGCCGTTCCTCCCGACCGCGTCCATTGCGGCGCCGTCCTTCCCGTTCACCCGCGAGATCACGCGCTTCGTCAATTCATCCGCCCGGCGATCGGAATCGGAGTGGTCCGCTAGTGCCCGACGACATCGAGACCACGGCCAAGGCGACCGCCGAGGCCCTCGGCGTGGACGTCTCCTGACCCAGACGGAGGTCCGAAGGCGGCACGGTGCCCGCGCAGTTAGGGGAGTAGGGGCGTGGATCTACCCACGTACACGAACATCTGGCGCATCGAGAAGCGGCTCTACAAGCTGTACGACCTGCGGCTTCCGATGCCGCTGCCGCTGGTCCAGATCGGCGTCTTCCTCGGCGTGTTCGTGCCGTGGATCGTGCTGCTCCGGGTCGTCGGGATCCCCTTCGAGTCCCCCTGGCACGTGCTCTACATCGTCCCGCCGGGCGTGCTCACCTGGATGGCGACCCGCCCCGTCATCGAGGGCAAGAGGCTCACGGAACTGCTGCTCTCCCAGGGCCGCTACCTCGCCGAGCCCCGCACCTGGTGCCGCCTGACCCCCATCCAGGAGCCCCGCGAGGTCGTCATCGTGGCCCGCGTCTGGCGCCGCGCCGGCGCCCCGGTCCCCGCGGCCGCGATGGAACGTGCCGCGATCAAGTCCCGCCGCCGCGGCCGCCGCCGCGCCGCCGAGCCGGAGCCCGCCGCGGCCCCCGCCGCGACCCCGGTCCCGGTCCAGGTCCCGCGCCCCGCGGCCGCCGCCGCGCCCCCGTCCCTGGTCGAGTACGCGGCCCAGCGCGAGGCCGTCCCCGCCGCCCAGCTCCCCGCCGCCCAGTTCTCCACCCCCGAGCCCTCCGTGCCCCGTCCCGCCGAGCCCGAGCCCGCCGCCCCCGGCCCCGCCGTCCCGCCCAAGGCCTGGCGCCGCACCACCCGCGACATCGCGCACGAGGACGACGTCCTCCCGTTCGCCGCCGACGTCGAGCGCCCCCCGGCGACGCCGCGGCTGGAGGTGCCCCCACCCGGCCCGCCCCCGGGCTCCGGCAAGCGCGCCCTGGCCTCCGGCGTCCGCCGTCCAGGCGAACCGGCCGAGTTCTGGCAGGCCGTCCCGGCCGGCGACACCAGGCCCGACGTCCCCCAGCTGCCGCGCGCCGACGCCCGCCAGGCCGCCGAGGAGATCGCGAACGCCCCCGAACCCGCGGCGCCGAGCGTCCGGTGGGTGCGCCCCGCCGAGCCGGGCGACGGCGTCACGCGGCAGCCGCCCGCCGAGCCCGAGCAGGCGCACGCCGCGGAGGGCGAGCGCGTGCGCGCGCCGCGGGCGTTCAACGGCGAGCCCGGCGACAAGAAGGTCGCCGGAACCCGGATCCGGGCCCAGGGAACACCCGCCCCCCAGCGCCCCACCCCCACCCGCCCCGACATCCCGATGGTCCCCGGAGCCTTCGGCGCCCAAAACCCCAGCCCGGCACAACCCCCAAGGCACGCCCCCGCCCACACGACCCCGCCCGCCACCCCGGAGCAGGAGCCCGCACGGCCGGAGGACTCGTCGCCGTCCACCCAGGACACCCCGCGCCCCGCGTCGCCCACGCAACACGTGACGCAGCCGGAACACCCAGCACCCCAGGCAGACTCGCCCGCCAAGCCAGAGCAGGAAGCCGCCCGGTCGGAGAACTCGTCGCCGTCCGCACAGGACGCCGCGCGCTTGGCGCAGCCTTCCGCCTCGCCTGCGCAGCATGTGACGCGGCCGGAGCACCCGGCGGCCCAGGCCGAGTCGCCCACCGCGTCGGAGCAGGAAGCCGCGCGGGCGCGGTCGGCGCAGCCGCCCATGCCGACGGAGCGGCCCGCCGCAGAAGCGGAGTCGCCTGCCACGCCGGAGCCGGAAGCGGCACGAGCGGGGGAGTCCTCGCCGTCCGCGCAGGACACTCCGCGTCCCGCGTCGCCTGTGACGCGGCCGGAGCGCCCGGCGGCGCAGGCGGAGTCGCCCGCCGCGGCGGAGCGGGCCGCTGACTCGGAGGGGGGCGGTGCGGAGTCGCCGGCGCCTCACGCGCCTTCGGGGCGGCCTGTGCTGCGGCCGGAGCAACCCGTCATGTGGTCGGGGCGTCCCGCCGCGCGGCCCGAGCAGCCCGCTGCGCGGTCGGGCACCGAGGAGGCGGGTGCCGAAGCGGAGCGTGGCGGCGCGGCTGGGGGTCCGCCCGTGCCGCCGGAGCGGCGTCCTGGATGGTCGGGGCAGCGGCCGGAGGCGCCCGCCGCCGCGGCGGAGCAGGCTGGTGCGCCGCCCGCGCCGCACCAGCAGGTGCCCATGGTGCGGCCCGCCTCGCCGCCGGAGCAGCCCGGGGTGCTGCGGGAGCCGCCCAGGCCCTGGTCCCAGGGGCTGTCCAAGCCGCAGCGGCCCGCGGTCCCCGGCGGCCTCGGCCGCCCGGACGCGCCGGAGCCCCCGCCGGCCGAGCCTCCGGCGGTCGCGGAGCCGCCGCGTCCGGTGGAGGAGGAGGCGCCGCCGCGGGAGGTCCGGTCGCAGCCCGCCTCGCCCGTCCGGCCGCGGCCCCTGCCGCCGCCCCCGGCGCCCCCGCCGTCGGGTCCGGCGATCACCCCGCCCGGTCCCGAGCACGAGGTGACCTCCGGCGGGCTGCGGCGGCTCATCCACGCGGTCGGCGGCGGGCACGGCGAGGTCGACGCCGACTACCAGCAGCGGATCCAGCAGCCGTTCCACGGGACGCGGCACGTCGTCGTGCTGGGGTGCACCGGCGGGGCGGGGCAGACCGTCACCGCGCTGATGCTGGGGCACACGTTCGCGCAGCACAACGGCGAGCCGGTCGTCGCGATCGACGTGAACCCCGGGCCGGGCGCGCTCGCGCGGCGCACCCGCAGCGACACGAACGAGACGCTGACCGGTCTCATCACGCGCGCCGACCAGGTGTCCAGCCTCACCGCGATGCGCCGGTACACCTCGCAGGCCAAGTCCGGGCTCGACGTCATCGCGGCGGGGAAGAACCCGCTGCAGGCGCTCGACGACCGCGACTACGCGCTCGCGATCCGCACGCTCGACAAGTTCTACTCGGTGACGCTGCTCGACGCGGCCGCCGCCGTGGTCGCGCGCGTCCTGCCGTACGCCGACCAGATCGTCCTCGTCGCGCCGGCGAGCGCCGACGCGCCCCGGGCCGTCGCGATGACGTTCGAGTGGCTGGACGGCCACGGTTACGAGGAGCTGCGGTCCCGCGCGGTGACGGTCATCAACGGGGTGAGCCGCCGCAGCATGGACGACGTCGAGCAGGCCGAGGCCGTGGCGCGCGGGCGCTGCCGGGCCCTGGTGCGCATTCCATGGGACGATCACCTGAGCATGGACCGCGCGCCGCGCAACGAGCTGAAGTCGTTGCGCACGCCGACGCGGCGTGCCTATCTTGCCCTCGCCGGCGTCGTGGCCGGCGGCTTCACCGTCATGCCCGAGCGTTACCAGGAGCTTCAGCAGGAGCAGGAGGCCACCCGATGAGCGCCCCTCGCGGGCATCGAGCGGAGACCGTAGTGAACCGGGCATTGCTGGCGGACCCGCCTGACGTTCATGACCGTCCGGATTGCGAACACTCTCCCGGGCAGCCCTGTGCGGCCGCCCGCGCGAGGAGAGAATCGTTGATCGGAACCGGCGTCGGGAGGACGGCATGAGCAAGTCGAGCCGACTGGCCGTGCGGTACTTCGACGACCGCGTCCTGCTGACCGACAGCGCCGCCTGGGCGTACTTCCGGCTGCCCACGGTGTCCTACGAGTTCACGACCGGTGAGGAGCGCGAGGCGCTCGCCACCAACATCACCATCGCGCTCGCCGGCATCCGCATGCAGGACGCCGAGGTCCACCTGCGGATCGCGCACCGGACGTATCCGGCGGCGGAGTGGGCGCTGGCCCTGGACCGGACGTCCGACGGCGGTCCCGGGTGGCGGGAGTACCTGGAGGAGACCTACGCCCACGTGTGGGCCAAGGACTTCTGGACCAAGGAGGTCTACCTCGGGGTGCGGCTCGGCCCGCGCGGCATGGGCGCGCAGCTGTCGGGCGGCGTCCTGTCGCAGCTCCTCAAGGCCTACAAGCGCAGCGAGAACGTCCTCGGCGTGCACGACGACGCGGTCGACAAGAAGGAGATCGCGCGCTGGACGGAGCAGGCCGAGCGGATCGGCCGCGCGCTCGGCGGGTCCGCCCTGTACGCGAGGCACGCCACCTCCACCGAGGTGGCGTGGCTGTTCCAGCACGCGGTGACGGGCTCGCTGGCCGACCCGCCGCCGTCCGCCGTCCCGCGCAGGACGTGGGGCAAGGGCGAGATCGAGTCGCTGGTGGAGGGCGCCATCCACAACGGGCGCTCGTACCTGCGGATCGAGCAGCCGAACTTCACCGGCGCGGGCGGCGGCGCCACCGCCGCCTCCTACGTCGCCTACCTGTCGTTCGCGCGGTTCCCCGACATGATGCCGTTCCCGGACGGCGAGCCCTGGTTCCACTATGCCGACGCGCTCCCGTTCCCCGTCGAGATCAGCGCGCGGATGAAGCTGGTCCCGCCGGCGAAGGCGTCCAAGGACGTCTCGCGCAAGCTCGCGCACGCCCGCGACATGGACCAGCACATCCGGGAGGCGGGCGCGGAGGCGCCGATCGCGCTCGCCGAGCAGATCGACGCGGCCCGGATGCTGGAGCACGGCATCACCAAGGAGCGGCTGCCGTTCGTGTACGGGTGGCACCGGCTGATCGTGTCCGCGCCGACCGAGGACCTGCTCGCGCAGCGCGTGGACGCCGTCGTCGAGCACTACCGCGACATCGGCATCGACGTCGTCAACTCGACCGGCGACCAGTTCTCGCTGTTCCTGGAGTCGCTGCCCGGCGACCAGATCCGGCTGAACGCCTACGCGCAGCGCCAGCCGCTGCGCACCATCGCGGGCGGGATGCCGGTCGCGACCGTCGACCTCGGCGACCGAACCGACGACGAGGGCGAGGGCTGGGTCGGCCCGTACATCGGCGAGACGCTCGGCCGTGCCCGGGCCATCGTGCACTTCGACCCGCTCGTCGCGGCGGCCCGCAACCGCCCGACGGCCGTCGCGATCACCGGTGAGCCCGGCGGCGGCAAGACCACGCTCGCGCTGCTGCTGATCTACCAGATGTCGCTGCGCGGCGTCACCGTCGCGGCGATCGACCCGAAGGGCGACGCCGAGTCGCTCGTGGAGCTGCTCAAGGCGCGCGGCAGGAAGGCGCGCATCCTGCCGCTCGGCTCGGCGGCGCCCGGGCTGCTCGACCCGTTCTCCTTCGGCGACGACCTCGCCACCAAGAAGATGATGGCGACCGAGACGCTGCGGCTGCTGCTCCCGCGCATGTCGGAGGAGCGCGAGTCCGCGATGATCCAGGCGGTCGGCGCGGTCGCCAACGCCGAGCGGCCTTCGCTCGGCCGCGTCGTCGACTACCTGGAAGGCGCCGACGACCCGGCGTCCAAGAACCTCGGCGCGGTGCTCCGCTCGATGTCGGAGATGCGGCTCGCGCGGCTGTGCTTCGACCCGTCCGGCGGCGAGCGCATCGACACCGCCGGCTGGACGACCGTGTTCACGCTCGGCGGGCTCACCCTCCCGGACGTCACGATCCCGCGGGAGGACTACTCCTACGAGCAGCGGCTGTCGGTCGCGCTGATGTACCTGGTGTCGCAGTTCGCGCGGCGGCTGATGCACGGCCTCGACCGGCGGCTGCCGAAGGCCATCTTCCTGGACGAGGCGTGGGCGATCACCTCGACGCCGGAGGGCGCCAAGCTCGTGCCCGAGGTGTCGCGCATGGGGCGCTCCCGCAACACCGCGCTGATCCTGGTCTCCCAGAACGCGGGCGACCTGCTGAACGAACAGGTGACGAACTGCCTGTCTTCGGTGTTCTCGTTCCGCTCCACCGAGCGGGTCGAGGTCGGAAACGTGATGTCCCTACTCGGGGTCGAGGCGTCCGACGAGCACAAGGCCGTGCTGCGCAACCTCGGCAACGGCGAATGCATCTTCCGTGACCTCGACGGCCGAGCGGGGCGCATCGGCGTCGACCTGATCTCCGAGGAACTGCAGCGTTGGCTGGACACCAACCCGACCCGGTCCCGTCCGGGCACGTCCGAACTGACCGTCGCGGGGGCCGAGGTCGAGGAGGTCTCCCGATGAGGGGTTCCCGCAACGGGACGGCGCGCCTGCAGCGCTCGCCCGGCGAAGGACTCGACCGCGCGGACCTGCGCCGTCCCCGGCGCCGCGCCCGCCGCGCGCCGCGCACCCGCCGCTCGGTGATGCTGCTGGTCGTCATGGCGCTGTTCATGCTGGGGCCGCTGACGCCGGCGTCGGCGTCGGCCCCGCAGCTGCCGAACCCGCTGAACGATGTGTGCAGCCCGGCCGACCATCCCCCGCCCGAGCGGTACGGGTCCGGGACGGACGGCATGATCAAGCCACCCGACTATCCGGACGAGAAGCTCCAGAAGACTCCCGTCGAACGGCTCACCTACTACGACCGGTACGGCACCGCCGGGCAGACCTGGTACGCGGTCGACATGGGCTGCTCGGACGCGATGTCGATGATGGGCAACGCGATCGCGAACACCGTGTTCACCCTCGTCCGGACGGTCGACCGGACGACGATCAGCGTCTACCAGGCGGCCGCGTCGGAGTCGCTGCTGAGCTGGCTCAAGGACACCGTCGACGGGGTCATCATCGACCTCGGCAAGACGTTCAACGCCCGCTACTGGTCGTGGGTGGTCATCCTCGGCGCGATGTGGCTGGCGTGGTGGGGTCTCGTCCGCAAGCGGGCGAGCAAGGTCACCGAGGGCGTGGTCTGGATGATCGCCGCGATGGTGGCGCTGGTCTGGCTGATCGCGCGGCCCGCCGACTTCACCACGCTCGGGACGAAGGTCTCCGAGGCGACCAGCGCCGCCTTCAGCGCCGCGCTGCCACCGAGCGACACCGAGGGCGGGACGTGCGTTCCCGTCCCCAACGGCAAGCCCGATCCGGCGACGTCGCAGAGCATCGACGCGACGTCCCGCAACGCGAACGCGCTGTGGGTGGCGCTGGTCTGCAAGCCGTGGCTGCAGGGCGAATTCGGCACCAGCGATCCCAACGCGAAGATCATTAAGCAGAACGCCGACAAGCTGCTCTGGTCGCAGGCGGTCGATCTTCCAGAGACGTACGGGACGAACAAGGTCGACCTGGGGAAGAAGGCCGACGCCTATAAGGACGTCACCAAGGACATCAAGGACAACCATCCCGAGAGCTATGCCCTGTTCCAGGGCAAGGCCTGGGAGAACCGGCTGGGAGTGGCGCTCATCGCGCTGTTCGCGGCCCTGGTCGCGGGCATGCTCATCCTGGTCATCGCGACCGCGCTGATCGTCGTGAAAATCGCGTTTCTGCTGCTCCTCGTCGCGGGACCGATCTTCCTCGGGATCGGCATCCATCCGGGTGTCGGGCGCGTCATCGCCATGCGCTGGCTCGAACTGCTGCTCTCCATGCTGCTGAAGCAGGCCGCGCTCATCGGGGTGCTCTCACTGCTGCTGTGGGCCTACAGCCTGATCCTCGGCGAGACGCTGCCATGGGGCCTGCAGGTGCTGTTGATCGCGCTGGTGACGTTCGCGGCGTTCGTGTACCGCAAACCGTTCCAGCACCTGTTCTCCGCCGTCGGCTACTCCGCGGTCGGGGCCCGGGAGAAGGGCGAGGCGGAATTCGGCAAGTCGGTCGCGGCGGCCCGCAAGAGCACCGAGGCGATACCGCCGGTGGCCGCCTACCAGATGTTCCGCAAGGCCAAGGAGGACCCGGCGGTGGCCGCGGCCATCATCGGCGGAGTGACGGGCGGCGCGACGACCGGCGCGATGGCCGGCGCGATGAACTCGGCCGACAAGTCGGCGCCCGGCGCGGGCGCGGAGCAGTCGCCTGAGGACGCCCCGGTCCTCGCGGCCAAGCCGCGGGGTGCGGGCGCCGCCGGCGCCGCGGCGGCGCAGGGGCGGTCCAAGCGCGGCGCTCCTCCGCTGAACCTGCCGACCCGGGCGGGTGCGCTCGGCGACCGCCGTACGGACGGTGGCAAGGCGGCCGCCGCCCGGCCCGGCGTCGTCGTCGCCAAGGGATGGGAGAGCACCGGCATCCGGCGGACCGGCCCGCCCGGCAGGCAGTGGACGGCCAGATGGCTGGTCCAGTAC
>NZ_JBEUPD010000004.1:0-12700 GCF_040492135.1 Actinomadura sp. NPDC000600 | reverse complement strand
CTCCCCGCGCGCCCCGGACCCCGGGGGGGGGGTGGCCGTGGCGCCGGCCGGGCGGGGGGTGCCCCCCCCCGCCGCCGCCCGCCGGCGCTGTGCCCCCCCCGCCCCCCCCCCCGACGCGGGAGACGGAGGCGGGTCGGGCTCCGGCAAGGGCACCATCCGCCCGACCTCCTGGGCGGGGCGGGGCGGAACCGGCGGCGGTGTCTCCGGCGGTGGCGGCAGCGGCGGCTCGGGCGGCGGCTCGGGCGGCGGTGGATCGTCCGGCGGTTCTGGCGGCGGCTCGGGCGGCGGCGGTGGCTGGTTCTCCGGTGGCGGACGCTCGTCCGGCTCCGTTGACCGCGGTCGCGGGCGTTCGGGCGGTGGCTCGGGCCGTTCGGGCGGCTCCGGTGGCGGCGGCTGGTTCTCCGGGGGCGGCAACGGCGGCTCTGGCGGCGGTTCGGGTGGTTCGGGCGGTTCGGGCGGAGGGTCCGGCGGCGGGTCCGGGGGCGTCCCCCGGCAGCGCGGCCGCTCCGGCGGCTCGGGCGGCGGCCCTTCGCGTCCCGAGCCGGGTGGGCGGCGGCAGCCCCCGCCGCTGTGGGGCAGGAGCGGCTCCGACGCCTCCCCGCCGATCCCGTTCTGGCTGCGTCCGGCCGACCGCCGGTCCGGTGAGGCGGATCGGGACGAGTGATGAACCTGACCGACCGGCGGCGCAAGCTCCTGTTCGCGGGTCTCGTCGTGCTGCTGGCGGCCGTCGGCGTGTACCTGACGGTCGCCGCGCCCTCCGACGAGTCCGACGACGAGCCGCAGGCACGCCCGACCGCCACTGCGTCGCAGCCCCCCGCGTCGCCGCCGCCGGGGATCCAGAGCACCGTGAACCCTGACGACTTCGACGTCTACCGGCTGCTGCCGTTCTCCCGGCGGGAGTTCGCCGCGGCGGCGGACCTCGCGCAGCGGTTCGTCGCCGCCTACGGGACGTACCGCTACGACGAGACCCCCCAGGCCTACGTGGCGAAGTTCGCCGGCCTGGCCACCGACGACCTCGGGCAGCGTCTCGGAGAGGGGATGGCGGCGCCCGCGATGGTGGAGGAGCACCGCAAGGAGCAGTTCGTCGCGCAGGGCGCAGCGTCCCTCGATGAGGTCCGCGACATCGAGAAGAACTCGATCATCTTCCTGGTGACCGGCCGCCGGCAGGTCACCAGGAACGGCCGGACGAGCAGCGACAGCAAGCAGTACGCGGTCACCGTGACGAGGTCCGGCGGCTCGATGCGGGTCTACTCGTTCGAGCCGGCGGACGCCGGGCAGGCGGGTGACACGGGATGAGCACGCGGATACTGCTGTTCGTCGGCGGTCTCTGCGTCGCCGCGGTGATGTTCGCGGCGCTGGTCTCCGTCCCGATCCTGTTCGGCACGGGCCAGTTCCTGTACGGGGGCGGAGTCGGCGGCGGCGGTTGCGTGGACACGGCCGCCGCCGGTTCGCAGCCCGCGGCGGCCGGTGACGCGAAGGCGGTCCCCGCCGACTACCTCAAGCTGTACCAGGAGGCGGGAAAGAAGTACGGCATCCCCTGGAACGTCCTGGCGGGCGTCGGCAAGGTCGAGACCGACCACGGCAGGTCGACGATGCCGGGCGTGTCCAGCGGGGAGAACTACGCGGGCGCGGGCGGCCCCATGCAGTTCCTGGAGCCGACGTTCAAGGCGTTCGCGGTGGACGGCGACAAGGACGGCAAGAAGGACCGCTACGACCCGGCGGACGCGATCCCGACGGCCGCGGCCTACCTCAAGCACAACGGCGCCCCGGACCGGATGCGCACCGCGATCTTCCAGTACAACCACTCGTGGGACTACGTGGACCTCGTCCTGGACTGGGCGAAGCGCTACGTCGGCGGCGAGTTCAAGGTCGTCCAGGCCAACGGGATCAACTGCGAGGACAACCAGCTCCCCGCCAACGTCAGCGCCCTCGTCAAGACGATCATCGCGTTCGCCATGGCGCAGCGCGGCAAGCCGTACGTGTTCGGGGCGAACGGGCCGGACGCCTACGACTGCTCCAGCCTGATCCAGGCCGCGTACCGGCAGGTCGGCCTGAACCTCCCGCGCACGACGTTCGAGCAGTGGCCGTTCGGCGTGAAGATCCCCAAGGGCAAGGAGCAGCCAGGCGACCTGGTGTTCTTCAACTCCGGCCCCGGGACGTCGCCCGACAACCCCGGCCACGTCGGGATGGTCATCGGCGGCGGCAAGATGATCGTGGCGAGCTGCTCGTCGTGCGTGCCCGCGATCGGCGTCAAGACGTACAAGAAGGCGAACTGGGTCGGGGTGACCCGCCCGCTCGCGCGGCCCGACTTCAAGAAGAAGGTGTCGGAGCTGGCCGCGCGGCAGTGACCGCCCGGCGCGCGGTCCGGCCCGGCGGGCTCAGCGGAACCGGCGCCGGCCGATGACGAGCAGGATCTCGCGCAGCGCGTCGGCGGCGTCCCGGACGTCCTCCGGCGGCACCAGGGCCATGACCTCCTCGTGCGCCGCGCCGGACGCGGCCAGGGCCCGCTCGGTGACGCGCAGCCCGTCCTCCGTCAGCTGGACGAAGCGGCTGCGGGCGTCGCCGGCGTTGGCCTCGCGCTCGATGTAGCCGGCCTTCTGCAGCCGCTGCAGGACGTTGCTCGTGCCGCCCGAAGTGAGGAAGGCCGACCGCGTGAGCTCGCTCGGCCGGAGCCGGTAAGGCTCGCCCTCCCGGCGCAGCACGGTCAGCACCTCGAACTCGGCGTAGGTGAGGCCGAGTTCGGCGAGCGGGCCGCGGAGAGCCTGCTGCACCAGCATGGCGACGCGCCCGGCGCGCTTGCTCAGCTCCAGCATCGCGATGAGCGGCTCGGACAGCCCGTCCCGCCGCCACGCGTCGGCCACGGTGTCGATCTCATCCCTGCGGGTGTCGAACTCGTCCCGGCGGGACCCGGTCTCGTCCCCGCGCACGCTCTCGTCCTGCACGCCCCGAGCGTACTCGCTCAGCCTGTTGCTTTTTAAAAAGCTAACTCTTAAGCTTTTGAGCATGACAACGACTCTACTGCTCACGAACGGCCTCGTCATCGACACCGCGCCCCGGCCGACCGTGCTTGGAACCGCCGACGTGCTCGTCGAGGACGGCCGCATCGCCGCCGTCGGCCCGGGGCTCGCCGCGCCGGAGGGCGCCGAGACCATCGACGCGACCGGCCGCATCGTCATGCCGGGCTTCGTCGACACCCACCGGCACACCTGGCAGGCGGGGATCCGCGCGGCCGTGGCCGACGGCACGCTCCCCGCCTACCTGCAACGCGTCCTCGGCGAGATGGCACCCCGGTACCGTCCCGAGGACGTGTTCGCCGGGACGCTCGCCGGCTCCCTGGAATGCCTCGACTCCGGCATCACCACGCTGGTCGACTGGTCGCACATCCAGCTCGGCCCCGGCCACACCGAGGCGAACATCGCGGCGCTGCGGGAGTCCGGGATCAGGGCGGTGTTCGGGTACTGCTACGGCGGCGACGGAGACCTCGGCGCGCTCGCCGCCGAGACCGGCCGCGTCCACCGCGAGTACTTCGGCGGCCCCGGCGGCACCGTCACGATGGCGCTGGCCGCGCTCGGCCCGGAGATCGCGGGCGCCGAGCGCGCGCTCGCCGAATGGCGGACGGCCCGCGACCTCGGGCTGCCGGTCACCGCGCACATGGGCGGCCACGGCGCCGAGAGCGCCGCGAGCGGCCTGGCGTTCCTGGACGCCCACGGGCTGATGGACCACCCCGCGATGTACGTGCACGCCAACTTCTACACCGACGAGGAGCTGAAGCGGATCGCCGGGAGCGGCGGGACGGTCTCCGTCGCCCCCGCCATCGAGGCCGCCGTGAACATCGGCGCCCCGCCCACCGGACGCGCCCGCGCCGCGGGCGTCCCGACCGCGCTCGGCGCCGACACCGTCGCCTGCGGACCCGGCGACATGTTCAGCGTCATGCGCGCCGCCTACCTCCTCGAACGGGGCCGCCCGGACGGCGCCGGCCTCGGCTTCACCACCGCCGACGCCCTCCGGATGGCGACGATCGAGGGAGCCGAGGCCGCCGGGCTGGCGGACGCCACCGGGTCGCTGACCCCGGGCAAGCAGGCCGACCTCCTCGTCCTGCGCACCGACACCCTAGGCGTCGCGGCGGCCCACGACCCCGTCGCGGCCGTGGTGCTGGCGGCCGACACGCGCAACGTCGACACCGTCCTCGTCGGCGGCCGGGTGGTCAAGCGCGGGGGAGTGCTGACGGGCCACGACGTCCCCGCCCTGCTGGCGTCGCTGACGGAGTCCGCCGGGCGCGTGACGGCGGCCTGAGCCGAGGAGAATCGTCGGCCGCACGTGGCATGCTGATCTGCGTGGAGTCCGAGATAACGATCCGCGTCGCCGACGAGCTGCTGATGTTCCTGCCCGCCGCCCGGCGGGCGGCCCCGGCCCGCGTGCCCTACGACGGGACCTCCACGCTGGGGCACCTCGTGGAGTCGCTGGGCGTGCCGCTGCCCGAGGCGGGCCCGATGACGGCCGACGGCGAGCCCGCCGGGCCCGCCACCCGGCCCGCGGTCGGCGCCGAGGTCCGCGTGGCGGCGGTGCCGCGCCCCCAGCCCGTCACGCTGGACCCGGGCCAGGTCGCGCCGCGCTTCCTCCTCGACGTCCACCTCGGGACGCTGGCCCGGCGCATGCGCCTGCTCGGCCTCGACACCGCCTACCACAACGACATGGACGACCCGGCGCTCGTCGTCCAGGCCAACGAGGAGCGCCGTGTCCTGCTCACCCAGGACCGCGGCCTCCTGCGCCGCCGCGCGCTGTGGTTCGGCGCCTACGTCCGCGGCTCGCGCCCGGACGACCAGCTCCGCGACCTGCTCGACCGGTTCGCGCCCGTCCTGCGGCCGTGGACGCGCTGCACCGCATGCAACGGCGAGCTCGTCCCGGTCGACAAGCAGGAGATCGAGCGCGAGCTGCAGGCGGGCACGCGACGCAACTACGACGTCTACGGCCGCTGCGCCGACTGCGGTCAGCTGTACTGGCGCGGCGCGCACGGCGACCGCCTGGAGGAGATCGTCCGCGACGCGACGCGACTGGTCGACGCCCTCCGGGGCAACGGAACCGGACGGACCGGCGCCGCGGTCTGAGGGAGAAGCACGGAGAGGAGCTGGTCGAGATCGATCTCGTGGTGGTGGGTGCGGCGATCCTGTCGGAGGGGCGCCTGCTGGCCGCCCAGCGCGCGGAGCCGCCGCACATGGCGGGCGGCTGGGAACTGCCCGGCGGCAAGGTCGACCCCGGCGAGTCGGACGAGGACGCCCTGGTGCGCGAGTGCCACGAGGAACTGGCCGTGAAGGTCCGCCTCGGCCGCCGCGTCGGCGGCGACTGGCGCCTGAGCGAGCGCAGCCTCCTCCGCGTCTGGACGGCCGAGATCGTCGAAGGCGAACCGCAGGCCCTGGAGCACCTGGAACTCCGCTGGCTCACCCCGTCCGAGCTCTACGACGTCGACTGGCTCCCCGGCGACCGCCCGGTCATAGACCTCCTCGCGGCTCAGGGCCTCAGCTGATCCGGTTTGCGCCGGCGAAGTCGGAGCGTTCGCTGAGTTTGGAGATCTTGACCACGTCGCCGGTCTGGGGGGCGTGCAGGTACTTGCCGTCGCCGAGGTAGATGCCCATGTGGTGGAGGTTGCTGCCGAAGTAGACCAGGTCGCCGGAGCGCAGCGAGCCGCGCGAGACCTTGGTGCCCATGGCGAACAGGTCGCCGGTGTAGTGCGGGAGGCCGGGCTTGCCGACCTGGGTGTAGGCCCAGACGACGAGGCCGGAGCAGTCGAAGCTGTTCGGTCCGGCGGCGGCCCACACGTACGGGGAGCCGAGCTTGGTGAGCGCCTTGCGGGCCATCTTGGCGGGCAGGTCCGAGCCCTTCACGGTGGCCGTGAGCCCGGTGCGCGGGTCGCGCGCGTGGGTGGTGGTCAGCTTGTCGAGGCGCTTCATCACCTCGCCGACCTTGGACTTGGCCGCGTCGCGCGCCTTCTTGGCGTCGTCCCAGGCCTTCTTGAGCTGCGCGCTCTTGGCCTGGGCGGTGCGCTGCGCGGCGTCGGCCTGGTCGATCTGCTTCTTCAGCGCGAGGACGGCGGTGGCCTGGCTCTGCGCGAGGTAGGCGCGGTCGGACAGCCCCTCGGCGGACGCGCCGGAGCCGAAGAGGACGTCGGGGCCGCCGGCCATGTAGTTGGCCGCGGCCAGGCTGCCGAGCCGCTGGCGGGCGGGCTCGGCGAGGGCGCGCAGCCGCGCGGCCTCCTTGGTGGCGTCCTGCTCGGCCTTGCGGGCCTTGCCGAGCTCCACGCGGGCCTTGTTGAACTTCTCCGTGAGGATCTCGGCCTCTTCGTTCAGCGCGTCCAGGCTCTTGCGCAGGCCCTTCTCCGTCGTCGGGGTCGGGCTGGGCGCCGACGGCGCGGCGGCGTGCCGGGACGGCTGCGCGGCGCGGGCGACGTTCGGCGCGGCGGCGCCCAGGCCGATCAGGAGCAGGGTGGCTGTGGCGGTGGGCATGATGCGACGCCGCCGACGGGAATCCGGAACCAAGCCGGTGTTCTCCTCTCCTCGCACGCCTACCGGGTTAGCTGACGGGTTCGGGCCAGGAGTCGCCCTACGACACGTGTCGATTCACCCCGAGGGTGGTGGGTCCCCGGTTCTCCCGCTTCTCGGGAGATTCGGCGTTCCGGCCGCAGTCCCGGGGAGGGGACTCCGGACGACCGGATCTCGGGAAGATTACAAAGAACGAGCAAAGTTCGCCAATCGGGGCCCGGTGTGACCGGCGGTACGAACGGCTCGGGATGGATGGTACGCACGGCCAAGTAGAATGGGGGACTGCCGCGTGTCTGCGGCGATCCCCGAACTCTCACGCAAGGCGAACCCGCATGCCCATCTCCACGCGCGACGACCTCCGTAACGTCGCGATCGTCGCCCACGTCGACCACGGCAAGACGACGCTGGTCGACGCCATGCTCTGGCAGTCCGGGGCCTTCCGCGAGAACCAGGACGTCGACGACCGCGTGCTCGACTCCAACGACCTGGAGCGCGAGAAGGGGATCACGATCCTCGCGAAGAACACCGCCGTCCTGCACAACGGGCTGACGATCAACATCATCGACACCCCGGGGCACGCCGACTTCGGCGGCGAGGTCGAGCGCGGCCTGTCCATGGTGGACGGCGTCGTCCTGCTGGTGGACGCCAGCGAGGGCCCGCTCCCGCAGACCCGGTTCGTGCTGCGCAAGGCGCTCGCCGCGAAGCTGCCGGTGATCCTGGTCGTGAACAAGACCGACCGCCCCGACGCGCGCATCGACGAGGTCGTGGACGAGACCTACGAGCTGTTCATGGACCTCGACGCCGACGAGGACCAGATCGACTTCCCGATCGTGTACGCCTCCGGTCGCGCCGGGCGGGCCTCGCTCGACAAGCCCGCCGACGGCGCCATGCCCGGCAGCGACGACCTGGAGCCGCTGTTCAAGGTCATCACCGAGACGATCCCGGCGCCGTCCTACGACCCGGACGCCCCGCTCCAGGCGCACGTGACGAACCTGGACGCCTCCAGCTACCTCGGCCGGATCGCGCTGTGCCGGGTGCACGCCGGCATGATCAAGAAGGGCCAGCAGGTCGCCTGGTGCCGGCACGACGGCAGCATCGAGCGGGTGAAGATCACCGAGCTGCTGATGACGGAGGCGCTCACCCGCAAGCCCGCGGACGAGGCCGGGCCCGGCGACATCATCGCGATCGCGGGCATCCCCGAGATCATGATCGGCGACACCATCGCCGACCCGGACGACCCGCGCCCGCTGCCGCTGATCACGGTGGACGAGCCGGCGATCTCCATGACGGTCGGCACCAACACCGGGCCGATGGCGGGCCGCGAGAAGGGCACCAAGGTCACCGCTCGGATGGTCAAGGACCGGCTCGACCGCGAGCTGGTCGGCAACGTGTCGATCCGGGTGCTGCCGACCGAGCGCCCCGACGCCTGGGAGGTGCAGGGCCGCGGCGAGCTGGCCCTGGCGATCCTGGTGGAGAACATGCGCCGCGAGGGCTACGAGCTGACCGTCGGCAAGCCGCAGGTCGTCACCCGCGAGATCGACGGCAAGAAGCACGAGCCGGTCGAGCGGCTCACCGTCGACATCCCCGAGGAGCACCTCGGCGCGGTCACGCAGCTGATGGCGGTCCGCAAGGGCCGCATGGAGCACATGACCAACCACGGGACGGGCTGGATCCGGATGGAGTTCCTCGTCCCCGCCCGCGGCCTGATCGGGTTCCGCACCGAGTTCATGACCGAGACGCGCGGCACCGGCATGGCGCACCACGTCTTCGAGGACTACGAGCCCTGGTTCGGCGAACTGCGCACCCGGCCGTCCGGCTCCCTCGTCGCCGACCGCTCCGGCGCCGCGACCGCCTACGCGATCACGAACCTCCAGGAGCGCGGCACGTTCTTCGTCGGCCCCACCACCGAGGTGTACGAGGGCATGATCGTCGGGGAGAACTCCCGCGCCGACGACATGGACGTCAACATCACCAAGGAGAAGAAGCTCACGAACATGCGGTCGTCCACCGGCGACGAGCTGGAGCGGCTCACCCCGCCCCGCCTCCTGTCGCTGGAGGAGGCCCTGGAGTTCTGCCGCGAGGACGAGTGCGTCGAGGTGACCCCGACCGCCGTCCGCATCCGCAAGGTGGTCCTCGACGCCAAGGAGCGCGAGCGCACGCGCGCCCGCACCAAGCGCGCGGGCTGAGCAGGTAAGCGAAAGAGGCGGCCCCGCGGTTCCGGAGAACCGCGGGGCCGCCTCTTTTCGTCGCGTGTCGCTCAGTTCAGCTGGACGGTTCCCGTCACGTCGGCGGCCAGGCGGAGCTGGTCGCCGTCGCGGAGCGGGGCCTCCACGCCGCGGGGGAGCCGCTCGCCGTTGACGAACGTCCCGTTGGTGGAGCCCTCGTCGCGCACCCACGCCGTGCCGGACGGGTCGAGCCACACGGTCGAGTGGCGCCGCGACACGTTGTCGTACTGGGTGAACGTGGCCGCCACCGGCGACTGGCCCGCGTCGCGGCCGAGCACCAGGTGCTGCCCGACGGAGACCTTGAGCTCGCCCGTCGGGAACTGGACGCGCAGGACGGGCGTGCCCTTCTGCGGCAGCGGGCGCAGGCACGAGTCGCACTGCGCGGCGCCCGGGTTGGTCAGCACCGCCTCGCAGTACGGACACATGAACGCCGTGCTGTCGGGCGCGGGCGGGCGCTGGCCCTGGTTGTGCTCGTGCGGCAGCAGCGTCGCCTCACGGCCGTGCGGCGGCAGCGGCGGCTGGCCCCCGTGCTGCGGCTGGCCGTGCGGGGGCTGCCCGTGCTGCGGCGGACCACCGTGCTGAGGGTGGCCGCCGTGCTGGGGCTGGCCCCCGTGCTGCGGCTGCCCGTACGGGGGCTGCGGCTGCGGCGGGCCGAACTGGTGGTCGCCCGGACCGGGCTGCGGGGCGCCGTACTGGTCCTGCGGCTGGTACTGGTCCTGCGGCTGGCCGTACTGCGGCTGCTGGTACTGGTCCTGGGGCTGCTGGTACTGGTCCTGAGGAGGGGACTGGTACTGCTGCTCGGGCCCCGGGGACTGCTGCGGCGCGCCCCACGGATCCTGGGGCGGCTGCTGCTGCGGCATGCCCCACGGGTCGGCCGGCTGCTGCTGCATGGGCGCCTGGCCCCCGTGCTGGGGCTGGCCGCCGTGCTGAGGCTGCCCGTGCTGAGCCTGCCCGTGCTGGGGCTGGCCGTACTGGTGCTGCCCCTGCTGGTCGGCGGGAGGCTGCTGCGGCGGCCCCCACGCGTCCGGCTGCGGCTGCGGCTGCGGCGGGCCCCACGGGTCCTGCGGCTGCGCGGAGGGACCCGGCTGGTGCGGGGCCTGCTGCTGGTACGGGTCGTTCTGCTGCGGCTGGCCGTACTGCGGCTGCCCGTGCTGAGGCTGCCCGTACTGCGGCTGCCCGTGCTGGGGCTGGCCGTACGGCTGGCCGCCCTGCGGCCCCGGCGGCGGGGGGACCCGCTGGTCGTACCCGCCCGGGCCCGGCTGGGGCGCGCCGCCGGCGCGCGCCAGGTTGGCTCCGCAGCTCATGCAGAGCAGATCGCCCGGCTGGACAGGCTCGTCACAGACCGGACAGTTCAAGGTCGCCATGACACATCCCCCGAGCGCACCCCGGCGCGGTCGAGCCTCGACGTGAGGTGCTCCATGTCACCCCGTCGCGGGATCCCGATGTAGTACACCCGCCTTCCCTCCGGCCCTTCGTCCACGGACACCTGTACTCGGGGCCCTCTTCCTTCAGTGTCGCCGACGCCGGCCACTGCCCCGTACCGCTCGCGTCCCAGCTGGGACACCGGCACGACACGCTGGTTGGCCGACCCCCTCCAGAGTAGAGAGCCGTCCCCGGAGTGTCGCCCCCCCGGATTGAGCCGGTCGACGTACGGCCCCGTGATCACGGCGTCGCACATGTCCACGATCTCGCGCGTCACTGCGGCGCGCGAGAGCCGAGAGTAGGCATATCCGCTGTAAACCAATATGTCCAACGCAATCGTCTCACGGCCGCGATTCTCCCGCCACGCGCGGATCCCCCGCACCAGGGCCGCCAGCGCGGCCGGCTGCTGGAAGGGCTCACCGCCCGAGATGGTCACCCCGTCGACCGGTTCCGGCAGGGACGCGAGCCATCCTAGAACCGCGTCGACGGGGATCGCCCGTCCCGGGTCGGCGTCCCACGTGTCGCGGGAGAGGCAGCCGTCGCAGTGCAGCGTGCAGCCCTGCGTCCAGATGCCCGCCCGCGTCCCGGGGCCGAGTGTGGTCACCGGGTAGTGCGCCTTGGCGAGCAGCAGCGTCTCGCCGGCGCCGTCTCCGGCCGCGGGGGGCCGACCCGTGCTCACTGGAGGTCCAGATGCACGATGCTGCCCTCGCGCCGGATCCCCGTCACGGTGACCTTCTCGTCAGGGACGAGCTCCCGGTCGAACAGCGCGCGCGCCAGCGGGTTGACGAAGTGTGACTCCAGGGCCATGCCGATGCCGCGCCCGCCCTTGTCGAGCTCCTCCGTGCACCACCGGCGGAGCGTCTCGAGCGCCTCGCCCTTCACGGCCAGGACGAGCCGGTGCTCGTCGGTGACCCGGCGGCAGATGTTCGCGAACTGCAGATCGAAGATCTTGTGCGCGGCCTCGGCGGAGATGAAGTCGAACACCACGATGTTGTCGCCGAACCGGTTGAGCAGCTCGGGCCGGTTCAGCACCTCGGTGAAGTGGTCGGCCACGGCGCCCTTGATGCGCTGCTCCACCTCGTCGTAGGACATCCCGGGTGTGATGTTCTGCACACGCTCGGGCGATCCGAACGGGGAGGCGTCGCGGGCCGTCAGGTCGCGGCCCGGGACGTACATCCCGAGGTTCGAGGTGAAGATCAGGATCGACTCGGAGAAGTGCACGGTGTTGCCGCGGCCGTCGGTGAGGCGGCCGTCCTCCAGGATCTGGAGGAACTTGTCCAGGATCCGGGGGTGCGCCTTCTCGATCTCGTCGAAGAGGATCACCCGGAACGGGTCCTCGCGGACGGCGTTGGTCAGCTCGCCGCCCGCCTCGTGGCCAACGTACCCGGGCGGCGACCCGATCAGCCGGTCGCCGGACCCCTCGCCGGAGAACTCGCTCATGTCGAAGCGCAGGTAGGCCGACTCGTCCCCGAAGACCAGCTCGGTGATCGCCTTCGCCAGCTCCGTCTTGCCGGTGCCGGTCGGGCCGGCGAAGAACAGCACCCCGCGCGGCCGGCTCCCGGACCGGGTCGCCTGCGCGCCCGACAGGCCGAGCACCGCCCGCTTGAGGATGTCGAGGGTCTTGGTGACGGCCTGCGGCTGCCCGATCACCCGCTCGGGGACGCGCTTCTCCCCGTCCAGCACCCGGCGCCGCAGGTGGCCGCGGCTCCACGGGTTGTCGAGCACGCCGAGCTTGTAGGTGCGGACCGCGTCCGGCAGGTCGGCGAGGTCGACGTTGCGCTCCTTCGCCAGCCGGGTCACCTCGATCATCGACTGGAGGGTGAGCCCGTCGGCCTGCTCGGCGAACGCGTCGCAGGCCGCCGCCGCGGCCTCGTCGGCGGCGACGTCGCCGACCCCGAACGCGCGGGCCAGCAGCCGCGCCGTCTCCTGCCGGTCGCCGAGGTGCGGGCGCGGGATCGTGATCTCGCGGATGTTCTCGTTGTCTGCGGTGAGCCACGGCGGCAGGTCGCCGGGCCGCTCCACCAGCCAGACGACCGGGTTGTAGAGCGGCTTCGGCCGCGGCCCGGTCACCCGCACGGGGCGGGCGCTGCGCGACAGCTTCGCGCAGAACCGGAAGAAGTCGCGCTCGGCAGGCTCCAGGTCGGTCGGGGTGCGGGCGATGCGGGACGCCGAGTCGATCACGAACGCGGCGCGGACGTTCTCCTTCGGGCGGGCGACCGCGGCCAGGTAGCGGGTCAGCCCCTCCAGCGACGGCTTCTCGTCCGCCTTCACCTTGCCGAGCAGCCGCTCGGCCGCCGCGGCCGACTCGGCCCCGGCGGCGTCCTCGGGACCGGGGACGATCTGCAGCCCGTCCACCGGGTCGTACACGGCCATGAAGGACGCGCCGCTGGAGCGCAGCGTCTCCCACAGCAGGGCGCGCAGCGGCAGCAGCTGTGCGGGCGCGCCGTCCGCCGCGGGCGAGAGGAAGCTGTCGTACAGGTTGCCCGACAGGACGTACTGGGAGTGCACCGAGAGGGTCGC